>NZ_JBTOLW010000003.1:0-177380 GCF_054552115.1 Pseudohaliea sp.
ATCCGCAGCGATGCAGACCAGGCAGGCTACCGCTGGGGCATCCGCAGCGATGCAGACCAGGCAGGCTACCGCTGGGGCATCCGCAGCGATGCAGTCCAGGCAGGCTACCGCTGGGGCATCCGCAGCGATGCAGACCAGGCAGGCTACCGCTGGGGCATCCGCTAACCACTTAACAACTGAACAAGCTACATACAGCGAACGATCCATACGTTCGCAGATTCAAAAGGGGGCCTCAGCGGCCCCCTTTTTCGTTTGTCGCGCGACCAAGCAAGACGTACCCTGAGCCTCTCTGTGTTGATATGCTTTGGACTCGTCAAAAAAACGGCTGAGTCACGTGACCGCATCCCCACGCCAACTAGTTTTCTTATTGCTTCTCGCCCTCGCTGCAGCGCCTTCGACTAAGGGGGCAAACTACACTTTCACACGATCCGATGCCTCACGTGAACTCTCTCAGCAAACCGTGCGCGGGATCTTTGAGGACTCCGCAGGATTTCTCTGGCTGCTAACTCAAGAAGGCCTGAATCGGTACGATGGAAGCGAAGTGATAAGGTTCCGAGCGTCTAACCGAATAACAGGCGATCTATCACACCAATCTATTACTGCAATGGCAGAAGGCTCAAACGGTGATCTCTGGATTGCAACAGCCGGAGGTGGCCTTAACAAACTTGACACAGCGACGTATCGCTTCACCGCGATCACATCTAATGACGAGGCTCCAGGTTCCCTGCGTCCTCTATCAAACGTAATCATGTCCCTATACGGCGACGACCAGGGCACTCTCTGGCTTGGTTACGGAGAAGGCGCCGGGATTTCACGCTTCGATTTCGCAACTAACAAGTTTCATCATGTCCCTAAGGCGTTCCTAAACCCTTCAGCCGCCGTACGGAGCATTAACCAAGGTCCAGATGGTCAAATCTGGCTCGCGGTTGAAAACGAGGGCCTCTTCTATACGGACCAATCGGGCACGGTGATGAAGGAGATTGAGCTATATTCAAAAGGCACTGAAGAGAGCAAAGTAACCGACGTAGTAGATATCGAAATTGATGAGAATGGAATATTGTGGCTATCCAGCTTGTCACACGGAATCGTGAAGCTAGATCCGACCGCGCGACGTTATAGATTTACCACCTCAGAGATTCTCGGCGACTCGGCTCAACCGCTAGAGACTTACGCTTCAGCCCTCGACCATGAAGGCAAACTTTGGATAGGCGCCTCAGATGGCTTGTACATCTTATCTAAAGACCAGAAAACGCTTGAAAGACTTGGCACAGACAACTCTGGCTTGCCCGACAATCAGGTTTTTTCAATTTACCATACTGATCAGGGACTCGTTTGGGCCGGAACCTACAGCGGACTTGCTAAGGGCACTCCGTCCATCTTTACTACCGTCAGCACACAGGAGGGCCTACCAAGCGACTCTACCAATGCCTTCGCGCAAACCTCTGACGGCACACTATGGATCGCCACCGATGGTGGAATAGCGTCAATGCTTCCCCTCACTGCGGAGGACTCGACGCCGCTACAAGCCAATCCAGCTAGCTTTGACTTGCCGGCTTCACGAATCATGAGCCTTATGGCAGACGGCAACAACTTATGGGCTGGCACAATAAATGACGGGCTTTTCTTTATAGACAGAAAAAACAAGGAAATCACACACTATAAGCGATTGATTACACAACCAAACAGTTTAAGCGCCGATGGTGTGACCTCCCTTTTGCGCTTAGATCACCGAACCATACTCATTGGAACCTACGGCGGAGGCTTAAACGAGCTAGATGTAGAAAGTGGGACTTTTACACACCACCGGCGCGATGACGCAAACAAAGAAAGCATTAGTTCCAATAGGGTAATAGCATTACTCAGGGACTCGACTGGGGACGTCTGGGTGGGAACAGAAAACGGACTAAACAAATTCATCCAAAGCGAAGGCTCGTTTGTTCGTTTCAACTTTCGCTACGATCGCCCCACCTCGCTCTCAAGTGATATGGCTTGGACGTTACACGAAGACAAAAACAGAAACCTCTGGATAGGCACGCAAAGCGGAGGCCTAAACAAGTGGACGCAAGACGACCGCCAGAGGCTTCGCGAAAACTTCACGCAATACTCAGAAAATGTCGGCTTGCCAAGCGCCGACATTTACACCATCACCAGCGATGAAAATGGCGACATCTGGATTTCTCATAATCGCGGAATCAGCAGGCTAAACCCAAACACCCTTGAAACCAAAAACTTCGACCAAACTGACGGACTGCAGGGCCCTGAATTCAACCACGCAGCGGTATTCAGAGATAATATGAATAGGCTCTACTTCGGAGGCCCGTTCGGTTTCAACATCGTAGACCCGAGTTCCGCTCAGCGAAGAAATTGGAATCCGCCGGTGCGGATAACCTCAATCAAAATTCTAAACGAGCAGAAGTACTTTGATAGACCGTACTATCAGGTTGACAAACTGACGCTACCTTACAATTACGGCTTTACGACACTGACATTCTCCTCGCTCGACTACAAGAACCCTTCTCTTAACAAGTATAGGTATAAGGTAGCCGGGCTAAGCGAAAACTGGATCGAACTAGGCACGAACAGGCAAGTTTCATTATCCGGGCTTTCTCCCGGGGAATACAGCCTTATCGTAGAGGGTACAAATTCTGATGGCCAATGGAGCAAAAACCGCCGGGAACTCGCAATACAGGTATCGCCACCATTTTGGCTCACCAGTTGGGCATATGCGGGCTACGCGACAGCGCTAATTTTTTCGGCTCTACTCCTATGGCGTGCGCAGGACAGAAAGCGCGTCGACGCCGAAAAACGCCGGAGAGAACTTGAGATAATGGTCCGGGAAAGGACCGCTGACCTTCAAGAAGCACGTGTCGCTGCAGAAAACGCAACTAAAGCCAAATCAGAGTTTCTAGCTGCAATGAGTCACGAAATTCGAACACCAATGCATGGAATGATCGGCATGACTGATCTTCTGCTACAAACCCAGCTGTCAGAGCAGCAAGCAGAGTTTGCGAAAGCCGCAAAATCAAGCGGCGAGTCCCTACTTACCCTTATTAATTCAATCCTAGATTTTTCGAAGATAGAAGCACAGAAAATTGAGCTTGAGAGTATTGAGTTCGATGCTGAAGCTCTCGTGGAAGAAATATGCTACTTACACAGCAGCACCGCGCACAACAAAGGATTAGAACTGCACCTCATATCCTCGCATGAGTTGAACACCCGCATATACGGCGATCCAGGCAGAACAAGGCAAATACTCAACAACATTATAGGTAATGCTATTAAGTTTACCGATTCGGGGCACGTAGTATGCAGACTACGTGCCTTCTCCTCGGACGATGAATCGGACTATGAAATGATCCACTATCAAATAGCCGACACAGGCATTGGTATGGATGAGTCAACTCTTGGAAAGGTATTTGACTCTTTCACTCAGGCAGACGCAAGCACGACCAGAAAGTTTGGAGGAACCGGCCTTGGGCTCACCATAACAAAGCAACTTGTCGAAGCAATGAATGGTCGGCTCGAGTGCAGATCCGCCCTAGGCAAGGGTACGACCTTTGACGTACTTTTACCCTTTAAGAAAGGCACACAATTAGAGAGGCCACATTTGCCCCAGCCTATCAGTGCACATGTGGAGATAGAAAACCGACTTACATATGAAGCAGTTTCAAACATTCTAGATTTTCTCGGTGTAACACAAGTAACATCTTCGGGCAGCCTGGGTGTCAACGAGGCAACTAGTCACACTGCGTATTTTTTCGATAAAGAGCAATTGCCCTCCACCCAAGAGGGATTCGGCCGCCTAATTCACGTCAACGCAACTCCAAACAGGCCCGCGAAGTCGAAATATCCTTTCGGGGTCAGTCAAGTCACAACGCCGTTGACAGTGCAAGCGGTCGTAAGAGCCATAACGACAGGGCAATTTAGCGAGCCAGGGGATGAAACCAGCAAAACCCGGTGCAGAGACCTCGACGCCTCATTTGACGACGAGCGTGGACCAAAGGTTCTTGTAGTCGAGGATGTGAAGATAAATCAAGAGATCGCAAAATCTATGCTTGACCTTCTGGGAGCGAGCGTAACGGTCGCGAACAATGGTCGTGAAGCTCTAGAGTCGCTGAGCATAGAGATGTTCGACATCGTATTTATGGACTGCCAAATGCCCGAGATGGATGGATTTGAGGCCGCTCAGGCTATCCGCTCTTTTGAAGAGGATAATGGAGAGCAACGTACGCCAGTTATCGCGTTGACTGCCGGTGGAGAGAAATCCGAAAAAGCCCGAGCCATCGAGGCAGGCATGGACGACTACATCAACAAACCATTCACTTTACAGGAGATAAGAGGCTGCATGCAGCGGTTCCTTACTAGTCCAGACGGGTCCTCTCTTCAGATCGATGTAAAACAAGTAGCTCGAAGCATGGCATCGGGGAATGAAGAAGGTGGCGAGTCTAAAGATCCTGATCGCCCTAATCAAATCCTCGCCACAGAGGTCATCGATGGCATTCTTACCATAGAAGATCAAACCGGCAACGCAATTCTACCCGACTTGCTGGATGGGTTTATTCACCAAACAAGACAGAAAGAAGAGGAACTCGTCCACGCTGTAGAGAGCGAGGATCCTGAAGCGTTAAGAAAAGTAGCTCATGCGCTTAAATCAATGTCCGCTAGCCTTGGAGCAGAGAAGGTAAGATTACTATTTGAGGAGATTGAGAGGAGTCACCAAAGTGTTTCCCCGGAGTCAGCCCAAGCGGCAGCGCGGCGTTTACGTGCATTTAGTAGTGAATTTAAGAGTACCGCCTCGAAGTACAGAGAAAAACGGAACTCGAACCCTGCCGAGAAATAGCTTTTGACCCTCCACCCATGCTCGCCTTAGTCACGCTCCTCTTCGTGGCCGGACTAGGCCTTAGCTCAAGCCTTGAAGCCCACCCATTCCTTTCAGAAATTGACCCTATCGTGGCAGACCTAATTGGAGAAAAAGCGGTCAGGTCGGTACACGCTGACAGCGAAGGGAGGCTTTGGGTTGGCAGCCAAACAGGCCTGGAGATTTTTGAGGGCAGGCGAAGGTGGCAGCCAAATAGAGGGTCCAAAGTCACTTCTGAAGCGCCCTGGAATGCGGATATAGTCGCCATCGCAAGCGACAAAAGTAAAAACGTTTTTGTCCTCACTGCCAATTCAGGGCTCTTCGGCTTTGATGTAAATGACGAAAACTTGCAGCCCATTGAGATCGCCTTGATGGACGGCGCATCCGCCTTGGCAGTCGGAGAAGGCGGGAAGCTCTGGGTAGCACACGGCGCATCGGTTCAAATTCTTTGGGTCAACCAAGAAACACGGCATCTAGTCCGACGCCAGCGGTTTCGCATGCAGGGCAAGGTCACCACCGGTTTTTCTTTTGATCGAAAGGGGCGCGTATGCTTCGGGCGTGTCGGTGCAATTCAGTGCCGGGACGAAAGTGGATCCTGGGAGATCGTGGTGGAAAAGGGAAAATGGCTTCATCAATCAACGCCTCTTTCAGTATCCCGTGACCGGGACGACCGCTTGGTCATTGGGCTCTCTTCTGGGGCAATTGTTGTGCTGGATGCAACTTATAGCACGAGCCCTGCTAACACCTGGAAGATTTGCAGCAACCAACCGTGTCGCATCACCGCCGTACAGCCTGTCGGCACTGGGTTTATCGTGGGAAGTGATAGTGGACTATATCTTCTTGAGCCGAGCGGTCAGATACAATTGCTGGCGCCCGAGATTCACGTCACGGCAGTCGACATAGACGGAAAGGACGTATGGATCTCTACCTATTCCGGGCTGCATGCTTACGGCGCTAGTGGCTTTCAGACTTTTAACGCCGACACCCATGATGTGAACAGCGAAGTGCTTACTTTTTCTGAATTCCCAAATGGCGCTGTACTTGTGGGAACATATGGGGGCGCCTACATCTTTCATCCGCATGTCTTAGAAGGCCATCGCTTTGTGAAGCTGTCCGTGAAAGGCTCCCCCTCCTTCTCAAAGATCATGACGTCAGCCAGGCTAGGACAAAAAATAGTCGCAGCTGAACGCAACTACGGGCTTGCAGTCTTTTCAGCCCCAACGAGTAAAGCACAAATTATATATCAACAGAAAGACTTTGGTGCACCATTTACCGTATTGTCTAGTGTTTCCAAAAACAAGATCTATGGGGGCACCGCTTCAGGAGATTTGTTTACTCTCGCCACCAATGGAGACCATATAGAGCTAGACAGAGTATCGGACGCGAATATTGATTTTGAATCTCCGATAACGTCTATTACACCGCTCAGCGATGATAAACTGCTGGTCACCAGCGAGCGAAAGGCTTTAATTCTGTGTCTTGCTGCGAACTTCATCTGTGGTGGCATCCAACCTCCCGCCTCAAGCGCAGCCACCCGCATCCTTTCATCCGCGATAATGCGAGACGGTACCATCCTACTCGGCTTCCAGAATGGTGGCGTGTGGATATCTGACAGGAATTACGATCCAACTAACGAAAAAATTCATTTCTCCTCGCTTTCCAAGCCAACACTTTCCGAGTCGTCCGTTTATGCTATCGTTGAAATCGGCCCAACAGTGTGGCTATCGACCTCAACAGGGATATATGAGCTTCACTTGGCTTCTGAGGCCTTGCGGAGGTTCACAAAGTACGATGGCTTGCAAGGAAATGATTTTAACTTTGGCGCCTCACTTCTTCACTCCTCTGGATATCTATACTTCGGTGGAAGCAATGGTTTCAATAGATTCATGCCCGAGGAGGTACAGCACAAGAGCCTAAAGATACAGAGCTTCATTTCGCGTGTCGAAATAGGGCCAGAGAGGCATCATCTCACTCGTAGGTCAGCCAAAAAAAGCTCAGTTTTTCTTAGAAGTACGGACAAGTATCTAAATTTTCAATTCTTCACTGATCACTACTTCGAGAATCCGGCCGCGGCAGTGCGTTATAAGCTCTCGGGCTTTGATACAAAGTGGGTTTTTAGCAAGCCGAATAGCGAAGCGACCTACACAAGTTTGCCGCCCGGCAACTATCGATTTGAGGTCCAAGCAAAAAGCCCGGACGGAAGTTGGGAGAAAGGTGGGGCAAGCTTGAATGTTGATGTCGCGGGTCCGGCCTGGCGATCGGCACCCGCACTGGGCCTCTACGTACTTCTCTTAGCGGCACTCACGATCGTTTCAAGACATTATTATGCCACGATCGTCGTCTCCCATCGCGCCAACCAACTCGCCCGAGAAATGACTGCCACCGCGGAGCAGGCGATGGAGGACATGCAGGAAGAAGTCGAAACGCAGTCGCGGCTCCTGGAGAATATCACCAAAACGAATGTGGCGACGCTGAGCTGGATCAGTGAGGTTGTCGAGCAACAGGCGGAATCACTGCCCGACGTGTTGTCGTCAGAGATGGCGAAGGTTTCTCTTGAGCGCATTGAGGCCTTCATGTGCCTGGAGCATACGCTGCGCTACCGGGATGATCGCGTTCTTGCCGACCTTCGGAGCTTTACGGATGAGTGTAGTTCTATGTTACTGGCCCGCCGTCGTCGGGGGACCACGGTTACGCTTATCAACGAGGTCAGCGATACACTCGTCGACGCGGAGCACGGGGCCAGGCTGGCAACGGTGGTTTACGAATTGTTGGCGAATGCGCTGGACCACGCCTTTGTTGGCCGGGACCATGGCAATTTCCTGCGCCTGGCGTTTGAGCTCGAGCCGGATCCGGCGGCAAAAGTCATTACTGCAATCGTCATTGCAGAGGATAACGGCATAGGCTTGCCTGCGGAGGTTTCACTGGAAGAATACGAAACTTCCGGCTTTTCGCTGATACGTGCGGTGACCCGTCATTACGGTGGGCGACTTGAGCACAATACGGAGCGTGGAGGCACCTCATTGCGGGTCGAGCTACCACTGCCGGAGGATGCCGTAGCCTGAAGAGCGTCAGCGGCCGCTGAACTGCGGGGGCCGCTTTTCCTGCTGCGCCGCGAAGCCCTCGATAAGGTCTTCCGAGGCTTCACAGTGCGCCGCGAGCTTCCCGGCTTCTTCAGGGTCCAGCGTACCAGCAGCAACGCTCCCGATGATCTGCTTCATGGCGCGCACGGACAGTGGCGCCAGGCCGGCCAGTTGCCTGGCGTAGCTGGTGACGGTCTGCTCCAGCTGCGCCGGCATGACGAGGTGGTCAAGGAAGCCGACACGCAGCATTTCATCGGCATTCAGCGTTTCCGAGGCCACGAGGATGCGCTTCGCCACGCCAGGACCGAGGCGCTGTACGAACCGCTCGATTCCCCGCACCGGGTAGCAGAGGCCGATCGACGCCGCCGGTACACGCATTCGTGTTCCCTCGATACCGATGCGAAAGTCGCAGCTGAGGGCCAGTTCAACACCGCCACCGAAGACGTTGCCACTGATCGCGCAGATCGTGGGTATCGCAAGGGCGGCGATGGCGTCGGTCATGTCCTGGTAGTCGTCGCCACGAAGCGCGCCCGCATTGAGTTCCTGCAACGAGGCCCCCGCACAGAAGGTTTTGTCCCCTTCGCCGGTGAGTACCAGCACGCGCACGCTCTCGCTCGTTGCAACCTCGGCGACAGCCGAGCGCAGGGCATCCAGCTCCTTCCGCCCGAGTGCATTATGCTTCTCGGGGTTGTTGAGGGTGAGGCGCGCGACGTGTTGGTCAACGCTGAAGGTAACCGTTTCTGACATATCCCCTCCTCGCTGGGCGCTGATATTCTGGCACAAGGACCTTTGGGCCGCCACGGAGGAGCACAGCAGCAGTGCCAGGCGACGACAGGAATGACAGGGCGCGGTGCCCCTGGTGCGGCGACCTCTCCGACTACCGGGCCTACCACGACGAAGAGTGGGGCGTGCCGACAGCCGACGAGGCACGGCTCTTCGAGTTCCTCTCTCTCGAGGGTGCGCAAGCGGGCCTGTCCTGGCTGACAATCCTGCGAAAACGCGACGGCTACCGCCGGGTTTTCCAGGGGTTCGATCTGGAACGTCTCGCACGCTGGACCGGGAATGACCTCGCAGCAGCCGCTGCGTCTAAAGACATTGTTCGCAACCGCCTCAAGATCCGGTCAGTAGTGACCAATGCCCGGGCGGCGATCGCGCTGGCGGAGAGCGGGCCCGGGCTCGCGCACTTCCTCTGGGAGCGGGTCGACGGGAAGCCGGTACAGAACCGCTGGGAGCGGCACGTAGACGTTCCCGCGGAAACGCCCCTTTCTCAGCAGCTCAGCCGGGAGTTGAAACGCGCCGGCTTCACCTTCGTCGGCCCTACGATCTGCTATGCCTTCATGCAGGCTGTCGGCATGGTCAATGACCATCTCGTCCACTGCTTTCGCCACGAGGAATGTCGCCAGCTGGGAAGCCGGTTCACAGGGCCGGGCCGGGTCGCTTCCTAGACAGGCACAAATAAAATACTTAAAGTTGGAATTTCCAACTATTCAGTCAAGCCACTGCGGGAGCAGCGCCGGCGCAGCATGAGCAGCAGCGAGCCAGACATTTCTCGCGCCCGGCCCTTCAACCGGCAGGCGCAACACGACGCCAAGCGCACGGCGATCCTTTCCGAGGCAGCCCGTCTCTTCAACGGCAAGGGCTCCCGGGCAACGACGCTGCAGGATATCGCCGCAAGCCTGGGTCTTACCAAAACCAGCCTCTATTACTACGTCCGCACCAAGGAAGAGCTGATCTACCAGTGCTACCTGGCGACGCTGCAGCGGCAACACCTGGCGCTCGACACGTTGGAAGAGCAGACCCCGGTTCCCGTCGAGCGGATCGCGGGCTTTCTCCAGCGGCAGTTCGAGCAGTGGACAGATGCCCGCAACGGCCGCGACGTGCACCTTGCAGCACTTCTCGAGATTGCATCACTCAATGATGAGCACCGGCGTGCGGTCGAAAGCGCCTATATCGATCTTTTCAAGCGTCTGCGAGGCTATCTCCGGGCCGGCATGGCCGACGGCTCGCTGCGCGAGGGCGACAGCACCTCGATGACCCGCGCCCTTATCGGCTCCCTGGACTGGCTCTTTCACTGGCTGCACAGCGTCCCGGAAGACGGCGTCAGCGCGGCGGCTCGCCAGGCGGCGGATCTCCTGCTGCACGGACTCTACGCCGGCCGGGGTTGCTATCACAGCGCCCTGGGGCCCGCGGACGTCGACAGAGCTGTCGCCGCCGGCGGCTTCGACCGCGACGAACAGAACCGGCTGAAGCAGGAAGCGTTTTACAAGGCCGGCACCTGGCTGTTCAACAAGAAGGGGTTCAATGGCGCCTCCCTTGATGAGATCGCCGATTACCTGCACGTTTCCAAAGGGGCTTTCTACTACCATATCCGCAACAAGGAAGACCTGCTCTACAATTGCTACAATCACTCCCTCGCAATCGTTGAGCGCGTGTACCGGGAGGCCGAGAGCGCGGGCAGCACCGGCATCGAGAAGATCGACTATGCGAGCCGGCGTACCTTCCTCATCCAGAACTCGGACCTTGGCCCCCTTATCCGTTACAACACCATTACGGCCCTCCCCACCGCCCGGCGGCTGGAAGTCCTTGCCCGCACGGACGCAGCCAACAACCATTTTCTCGACTTTCTCATCCAGGGGGTAAACGACGGCAGTATCAGAGCCGTAGACCCGCTGGTGGCACGCAACCTGCTCGCAGGCGCTATCAATGCTTCCATGGATATCTCGCTATGGCGCCGCGTCGACAACATCGACGAAGCGGCGCGGGACTATTTCGACGTTTTCTTCAACGGGCTCCTGCCCCGCGAGCCCACAGCGGTAACGGACTGACTATGGACCACGGACCCATCGAGCGGCTTATCGAGTACCTGGAAGTACAGCGTGTGGACCGCTACCTGTTTACCGGGCAGAGCCCCGCCCGGCCGCGTCGGATCTTCGGTGGCCAGGTCCTCGCGCAATCGCTGAATGCCGCCCTGCGCTCGGTGGACGAGGCTTTCGAGGCGCACAGCATGCACGCCTACTTCCTGCGCCCCGGTGATCCTTCCCGGCAGATCGTCTTTGAAGTTGACCCGATCCGCGACGGGCGCAGCTTCGCGACGCGCCGCGTGGTTGCCAAGCAGGATGGGCGGGCCATCTTCAACACGGCTGTCTCCCTCCAGCGCAGCGAACCTGGCCTGGAGCACCAGGCCCGCCCGGTGACGGTCACGCCGCCGGAGGAACTGGAATCGGACTACGACTTCTGGATGCGCAAGCACCAGGAGAATCCCGACCGCTATCCCGCCCCCCTGGCCCAGGCCATCGAGCGCCGCGTGGTGAACCGGCGCGATTACGACAACCCGCAACCGCAGGAACCAGTGCAGTACAGCTGGTTCCGGGCCAGCGGCGAGGTCGGCGCCGATCCGCGCCGGCACCAGGTGCTGCTCGCCTTCATCTCGGACTTCGCGCTGCTCGGGGCGTCGCTGCTACCACACCCCTATACGGCCCAGAGCCCCGGCATGCAGGTCGCGAGCCTGGATCACGCGTTGTGGTTCCACCGCCCTGCGCGTACTGACGAGTACCTTCTCTACGCGATGGACAGCCCCAACGCGAGCGGCGGACGCGGCTTCTGCCGCGGGCAGTTCTTCACCCGCGACGGACGCCTGGTCGCCTCCACGGCCCAGGAGGCCCTCATCCGGCGGCGCGAGGCTAGTTGACGACGGTCTCCAGCTCAGCGCCCAGCCGCCTCACCTGAAGCCGGCCTCCCGGCAGGATCGCGAGCTCGTGCACGGAGCCATTGTCCGGCCAGAAGGCCAGCACGTCATCCTGCGCACGGGCATGGGCCACAACGGTATTGATCACCAGGAAGTGCGTAAAAATCACCGCCGAGCGGTCGAGCCCGCAAAGCTCATCGAGCAGGCCCTGGCGCCAGGCCAGCACCTCGGGGTGATGGCACGAGGACCAGCGCGCGCGCAGGAACCCCCGCAGCCACTCACGGCGTTCCGCCAGGGGAACCGGTGCCGGTATCTCCCGGAAAGCCGGCGCGAGCTTGACCTCGCGACGCGCCCGGGCGGCGAAAGGAGCCGCGGTTTCCCGCGCCCGCGCCCGGGGGCTGGAAAGAATGGCGCAGTCCCCCGACACATCCAGGGCCAGCAACTCCTCTGCCACCCGTTCCGCCTGTCGGCGCCCTAGGGCGGACAGCCCCGGATCCTCGTCTGCGCCCCAGTGCGCCGCGGCCTCACCGTGCCGAACGAGTAAGCATCGGATGCCTGCCGCCATCAGCGGTACGTCACCAGGTCCTCGTCACGCTGCCGGCCGAGGACGCGCAGAAAGGAGCAGTCGTTGAAGTAGGAGAGCGAGACGCGCTCGCGGCTGTAAAAGAGCTGCGTCACGGAGCAGTTGAAGACCGGCTCGTAGAACTTGTAGGCGTGGCTCCCGTCGAGACCAAGCACGCCCGCAACGATGGTGGCGATCGTACCTCCGGAGGTAAACACGGCCACGGTCTTGCCCGCCCCCTCCCGCGCCATGAGGTCCTTCATCGCGGCCCGCACGCCGCCGGAGTAATCGGACCAGCTCTGGATCTGCGGTACCTTGCAGGCGTCCGAGACCCAGTAGTTGAACACTGCGTCAATCACCTTCTGATAATCCTTGGACGACCTGAGGCCACGGTCCACCACGGCCTGCAGCCGCTCGTTTCCCTCGAGCACGATGGGCAGGAGGTGCTCGAGGTGCTCGTCGTTGCGCACCTCGTCGAAGCGGGGGTCCTCCATCACCGCGACCTCCCCGGGCTGCGCCGCGAGCACGCGCTCCGCCGTATGCCGCTGGCGCTTCAGGCTGCCGCAGTAGGCACTGTCCAGCACGATGCCGTGGTCACGGAAATACTCACCCACTCGCTCGGCCTGGCGAACACCGAGTTCGGAGAGCCGGTCGTAATCATCCGTACCAAAGGACGCCTGCCCATGGCGCACCAGGTAGATCGTAGCCATCAGCCGGTCCTTTTCAGTTCAGTGTCTTTTCGCGGGAAGCTCAGTCGACGCCGGTACGGGTAGAAAGTGGTGATCACGCCGTCATGGATCTGGCGCTGCAGGCGCCACCAGAACTCCACGTCATAGATGTCGCTGTGACGCGCATCGAAGGCCTTACGGGCGCGCTGATTGCCGGAGAAGAAAAGACGAAACTCCTCCGGGAAGACGTCGTTGGGGCCCACGGAATACCAGGGCTGCCCGGACATTTCCTCTTCTTCCGTGCGCGGCTCCGGTATGCGGCGGAAATTGCACTCCGTCAGCGGCATGATCTCGTCATAGTCGTAAAAAACCACTCGGCCGTGGCGGGTCACGCCGAAGTTCTTCAGCAGCATGTCGCCGGGGAAGATGTTGGCCGCGGCGAGCTGCTTGATCGAGTTGCCGTACTCATCCATCACGTCGTCGACCTGTTCGTCCGTCGCGTGCTGCAGGTAGAGGTTCAGCGGATCCATGCGCCGCTCCACGTAAACGTGGTTGAGGATGAGCGCACGACCGCGCTCCTCGATCTGCGATGGTGCCTCGCGGTAGAGTTCATCCATGAGTTCGTCGGAGAACTGGTCCCGGGCGAACACGAGCTTCCGGAACTCCTGCGTATCCGCCATGCGGCCCGCACGGTCCCAGCGCTTCACCAGCTGGTACTTGTGCATGACCTCTTCCCGGGTCACCTCTTTCGGCGCCGTGAAGCGGTCCTTGATCACCTTGAACACATACTCGTAGGACGGCATGGTGAACACGAGCATGACCATGCCCTTGATCCCCGGGGCGATGGAGAACTCATCCGAGGTGTTCTGCATGTGACGTACGGCCGTGCGGTGGTAGACGGTTTTGCCGTGCTTGTAGTGGCCGATGGCGCTGTAGATCTCCGAAATCGGCTTGGCCGGCATGAGCTGCTTCAGGAACAGCACGTACTGGGACGGGATCGACGCATCGACCATGAAGTAGCTGCGGGTGAAACTGAAGATCACGCTCACCCGATCCGCACCGAAGAGTACCGTGTCGACATAGACGGCGCCACGTTCATTGTGGCGCACCGGCAGCGCAAAGGGCATCTGTTCCTCGCCGGCGACGATGCGCCCGACGATGTAGGCGCTCTTGTTGCGGAAGAAGTGATGTTCCAGCACCTCAAGGCGCAATGGCCCGGCGCCCAGGTCGATGCGCGGCGGCACCAGCACCTCGTCAATCACATCGACAATGAAGCCCACATCCCGGTCGCGATCTTCCCAGGGCACGTTGAAACGGTAGTCGTCGAGGAGCTGCGTGAGAGCTGCCCTGAAGCCCTCCTCCACGGGATAGCGGCGCAGCACCTTGCTCACGTCCGACGGCGGCATGTCACCCTGGGGTGAGAAAACGAACGCGTAGTCGTCGCGGATCTCCGCGTGGTCCAGTACCTTGCAGAACACAGAGTTGAAAAAGGTCTCCGCGATCTCGAAGTTGTTGTGACCGCGGATCAGTTCGGCATAAACCGGCTTGGCCTGGCGCCAGAAATCCAGGTTCTCGAGCTGGTCACCGGCCACCAGCTTCACGTAGTCGAGGACGGCCCCCACCTTCGCCTTGTAGAGGTCGATGCGGTCCCGGGATCCCTGCTGCACCCCATGCCAGTCCGCGTTCTCGAAGCGGGTCCGGGCGGCGAGGGTGATGTTCTGGAAATCGGCGAAATAGGACTCGAAGCCGTTGAGGATAATGCGCGCGAAGCGCTCCTTGCGTTCCATGGAATTGCCGGTCGCGCGAAAGTGGCCCTAGAGTGTAGGGTTGCCGAAGCGGCGGCGCAATTTGCGCATCCCCCCGAGCCAGCGATCGTAATCCTGCGCCTTGCGCTGCCGGTACTCCTCGACCTGCGGGTGCGGCAGGATCAGGAAGCGCTCCTCCGCCAGCCCCGCGAGCGTGGCCTCCGCCACCTGCGCCGGGGAGATGACGCCGTCGACGCCGGCGGTGCCACCGCCTTCCACGGAGGCGATCATCTGGGTGTCCACGGCCTGCGGGCACAGGCAGGAGACCCTGATACCGTCATCGCCATGGGTAATGGCCAGCGCCTCGGCAAGGCCGATGGCCGCGTGCTTGGTCGTCGAATAGGCCGCATCACCCACCTGGTTCAGAAGTCCCGCGGCAGATGCCGTGTTGAGGAAGTATCCCTCGCCCCGCTCGATCATTGCCGGCAGGCAGGCCCGCGCCGCGTAGACGTGCGCCATCACGTGAATCTCCCACATGGCCTGCCAGGTTGCGTTCGGGGCAGAGGTGGCATACCAGGGTTCGCCGTCCCCGGCGATGATGCCTGCGTTGCTGCAGAAGAGATCGATGCGGCCATGGCGCGCTTCCACGTCCTCGACGAGCGCCTTGACGGCGGCCTCGTCGCGGACGTCGAGGCCATGGCCCTCACCGCCGATCGCCACGGCCACTGCCCTGGCCGCAGCGGCGTCGAGGTCGGCGGCCACGACCGCCCCGGCCCCGGCGCTTGCGAAGGACTCACAGAGCGCCTTGCCGATGCCGTTGCCGCCCCCCGTGACGACGACGATCCGGTCCTTGATGTCCATGGCGACCCCCGGCAGCCCTAGGCCGCGCTCCTGCCGTAGCTCAGGGCGTTGAAGCGGCCCTGGTGGTAATCCCCATTGCCGAAGATCGCGTTGATCATCATCAGCCGCTTGGCGTAATGGCCGATATCCAGCTCATCGGTGATGCCCATACCGCCGTGGAGCTGGATGGCCTCACCGTAAATGTGCTTGCCGGCCTTGTCGACCATGACCTTCAGCGCGTGCACATCCCTGGCCGGGCTCTCGTCGTTCTTTTCCAGCGCGCAGACAGCGCGGTACAGGAGCGACTTCGTCTGCTCGTAGGACATGAAGGTGTCGACCATGCGGTGTTGGAGCGCCTGGAAACTGCCTATCGGCACTCCGAACTGCTCGCGGGTCCGGGTGTATTCGAGGGTCTTGGCGTTCAGCTGGCCCATAATGCCGAGCGCCTCGGCGCCGAGGGCCACGCAGGCCTCGAGAATCACCGCCTGCATGAGGGGCAGGCCTTCGTCCACGGTCCCGACCACATGGCTCGCACCCAGGGCCACGTCGCGCAGCACGACGTTGGCGACACGCTGGCCGTCCATGAGCCGGTAGTCGACGATCTCCACACCCGGCGCATTGGCCGGCACCAGGAACAGGGTAATATCGTGGTCGTCGGTCTGCTCGCCGGCCGTGCGCGCCGACACGATCAGCGTGTCGGCATTGGCGCCGTTGAACACCACGACCTTCTCACCATGAAGCAGGTAGTCATCGCCCTGCCGCGTGGCCGTTGTTTTCACGTCGGCGAGCTCGAAGCGGCTCTGGCGCTCCAGGTAGGCGAACGCACCGAGGCAGCTGCCCTCGATGATGCGCGGGATGAAGTCGGACTGCTGGGCCTCGCTGCCGCCGTGCCTGAGCAGGCCGCCGAAGAGGACCACCGTAGCCAGGTAGGGCTCGACGACAAGGCCCTTGCCGAACTCCTCCATCATGACCATGAGGTCCACGGGGCCGCCGCCGAAGCCGCCGAACTCCTCGGGAAAAGGCACGGAAAGCCAGCCCAGCTCGGCGAAGGTATCCCAGTTTTCCTTGCTCATGCCAAGGTCGGACGCGACGATCCTGCGGCGGCTGTCGAAGTCGTAGTCGTCCTGGATGAAACGCGCCACGCTGTCGCGCAGCATCACCTGCTCGTCGGAAAAGTCGAAATTCATGTCGTTAACCTCGCGGCGGCTGTCAAAGGCCCAGAACGGCCTTGGCAATGATGTTTTTCTGTACCTCGTTCGAGCCGCCATAGATCGTGGCGGCGCGACCGTACATGAAGGCCTGGCGGGCGTCGCTGCCGAAGCTGTGCCCGAGCACCTCCGGGGAGAGCTCCGTGGGGAGCAGGCCCTGGTAGTAGCCGGCCACTTCCATGCGCAGTTCCTGGATGGCCTGCTGGATCTCCGTACCCTTGATCTTGAGCAGCGAGGATTCGGCCCCCGGCGCGCCCCCCGCCGCCACGGAGGCGAGCACGCGCAGTTCCGTGTACTCGAGAGCCATCAACTCGATCTCGATGCTGGAGAGGCGCTGCTGGAACAGCGGGTCGTCGATGAGGAAGCGGCCGCCGTTCTCTTCCTGGGCGGCGAAATCGCGCACCTCGGCGAGGGCGCGCTTGGAGTCGGCCACACCTGCGATGGACGTGCGCTCGTGGGCAAGCAGGGCCTTCGCGTAGGTCCAGCCCTTGTCCTCTTCGCCGATCAGGTTGGCGACGGGCACGCGGACGTTGTTGAACTCCACTTCGTTCAGGCTGTGGTGATTGTCGATGGAGACGATCGGGTTCACCTTGATCCCCGGCGAATGCATGTCGATGAGCAGGAAGGAGATGCCGTTCTGCTTCTTGCCCTCACTGCTCGTGCGCACGAGGCAGAAGATCCAGTCCGCGTACTGGGCATAGGTGGTCCAGATCTTGGCGCCATTGACCACGTAGTCGTCGCCATCGCGCTCAGCCCGGGTTTTCAGGGAAGCCAGGTCGGAACCGGCGCCCGGCTCCGAGTAGCCCTGGCACCACCAGTCTTCACTGCGCAGGATGCGGGGCAGGAAGCGCTCTTTCTGCTCGTCGTTGCCGAAGGTGTAGATCACCGGGCCGACCATTTTCAGGCCGAAGGGCACCACGTCGCGGACCCCGGCGGCGGCGCGCTCGGTCTCAAAAATGAAATTCTGGGTCGGTGTCCACTCCGCGCCACCGTAGGCCTTCGGCCAGTTCGGGGCGATCCACCCCTTGTCGTAGAGGCGGCGCTGCCAGTCGATGACGGCTTCACGAAACGTGCCCTTGTCGGCCAGCCGGGCCTGCAGGTCGTCATCATAGGCCTCGGCGAAAAAGGCGCGAACCTCGTCGCGAAAGGCGAGGTCTTCAGCGGAAAAGCTGGTATCCACGGTTGTTCTCCTTGCGTGCCCGCAATTTGACTTTCGAGTATGTTTTTCCTCGGCCGAGTACTCTAGCGGGTGTGGGGAGGTGAAACAAGCGTGTTCTGGCGGCACCCCGGCGCCACAGAGGGCTGGAGGACGGACATCATCCCCCGGCGCGAGAGGCGGCGCTCCGCCCGCGGGGCTTCGTCCCTGTGGGCGCCCTTGCGCGGCGGTTCGCCGGGATCAGTAGAGAAGGCTGTAAAGCTTGCGCTGGAACTCGGCCGCTAGCGGGTCTCCCTTGCCGAGGGAGGCGATGGTGTCGAGGTAGGCTTTCTTCGTGGCCCCGTCATTGTGGTCCAGCTGCCGTTGCAGGATGAAGAACAGCGCCTCCAGTCCCTCCCGGAACTGGCCCGTATCCGTATAGTGCACCGCCAGCTGCGCGCGCAGATCGAGGTTGTCCGGGTCGGCCGCCAGCTGCTCTTCGAGGGCCGTCACTTCCGGCGACTTCGCAGACTCGCGGCGGATCGCGAGCTGGGCCCGGCACTGCTCGTAGGCCGCATCCTGGTCGACCATCCTGACCGCATCGAGCACCTGTTCGGCCTCGTCGAGACGATAGCCTTCGATCAGTGCATGGGCGTAGACCATCGCGATCTCGTGCTCGCGGCCGGATTCTTCGTAAGCCGGCCGCAGCAAGGCGATTGCTCCGCTGGCATCTCCGCCCTGGAGCTTTTCCGCCGCCTCGGCGAGCACGCCCTCAAAGGGGGAGGGGAGATACTTCTGCAGCAGTTCCCGCACCGCCGCCTCCGGCTGGGCGCCGGCGAAGCCGTCCACGGGCTGGCCGCGCTGCATCACCAGCACCGTCGGCAGGCTGCGCACACCGAACTGCTGCGCGATCATCTGCTGGCTGTCGGCGTTCACCCGGGCCAGCAGGAAGGCCCCCCGATACTCTTCCGCGAGGCGCTCGAGCACGGGCATGAGGGTCTTGCAGGGCTCGCACCAGTCCGCCCAGAAATCGATGACCACGGGGCGCTTGTGCGACTCGTCGATAAGGTAATGGGCGGCGTTGCTCTCGTCGATGTCGACGACGTTGCCGCTCGCCCCCGGTGCCTGGTCGATCACACTGATTCCTCCTTCGGCCGCAGGCCGAGCACGTCCTGCATGTCGTAAAGGCCCGGGGGCTGCGCTGCAAGCCAGGCGGCAGCGCGCAGGGCGCCGCGGGCAAAGGCCAACCGGCTGCTGGCCTTGTGGGTAATCTCGATCCGCTCGCCGTCGCCGGCGAAGAGTACGGTGTGATCACCGACGATATCCCCGCCGCGAATCGTGCTGAAGCCGATGCTCCCGGGACGGCGGGCGCCGGTCTGGCCCTCCCGGTGATAGACTGCGTCCTCGCTCAGATCGCGGCCGAGGGCGGCGGCGGCTTCCTGGCCGAGACTGAGCGCCGTGCCCGAGGGGGCGTCCACCTTGTGCCGATGGTGCGCCTCGATCACCTCCACGTCCACCTCGTCGCCGAGGACGCGGGCGGCTTCCGCGACGAGGCGGAAGCAGAGGTTGACGCCGGTACTGAAATTGGAGGCCCTGCAGATGGGAATAGCGGCAGCGGCGGCATCGATCTCAGCCAGCTCTCCGGCACTGAACCCCGTCGTGCCGATCACCAGGGCCTTGCCGTGGGCCCGGCAGGCTGCGACATTTTCGAGCGTCCCCGGGACGGAACTGAAATCGACCAGCACGTCCACGGCCTCGAGGGCCGCAGCGACATCGCTGCCAACGAGAACGCCGTTGACGCCGGTAGCGCCGAGTTCACCGGCGTCGGCCCCGAGCAGGCTGCTGCCGGGGCGCTCGAGGGCCGCGGCGAGCCGCATGCGGTCGCCGGCCTGGCCCAGGGCCTGCACCAGCGTTCGGCCCATGCGGCCGCCGGCGCCGGTGATGCCGATGCGCAGACTCATGGTTTCATATCGTCAAAGAAGCGCTTGACGCCCTCGAAGAAGCTGGTCTGCCGCGGCGACTGGGCGTGCCCGCCCTGCCCCAGGCTGTCCTCGAACTTGCGCAGGAGTTCCTTCTGCTCCTTGTTCAGGTTCACCGGCGTCTCGACCACGGCGCGACAGAGCAGGTCGCCCACACCACCGCCCCGCACCGGCTGCACGCCCTTGCCGCGCAGCCGGAAGAGCTTGCCGGTCTGGGTCTCCGGGGGAATCTTCAGCTTGACCCGGCCGTCCAGCGTGGGCACCTCCAGTTCTCCGCCAAGGGCGGCATCGACGAAGGTGATGGGAATCTCGCAGTAGAGGTTCTTGCCGTCGCGCTCGAAGATCGGGTGCTGCTTGACGGAGATCTGCACGAAGAGATCGCCCGGCGGCCCGCCCTCGGGCCCGGCCTCGCCCTCACCGGAGAGGCGGATACGGTCGCCCGTATCCACGCCCGGCGGGACCTTCACGGAGAGGGTCTTGCTCTTCTCGACCCGCCCCTGGCCGCGGCAACTCGTGCAGGGATCGGAAATGAGCGTACCGCGGCCGCGGCAGGTCGGGCAGGTCTGCTGCACCTGGAAGAAGCCCTGCTGCATGCGCACCTGGCCGATTCCGCCACAGGTGCCGCAGGTCGTCGGTGAACTGCCCTTCTTTGCGCCGCTGCCGTTGCAGGTACTGCAGGAGACCAGGGCCGGCACGCGGATTTCCACGGTGGTGCCGCGCACGGCCTGCTCCAGGGTGATATCCAGCGTGTAACGCAGGTCGGCACCGCGCTGCGGTCCCCCGCGCGCCCGGCCACCACCGCCGAAGATGTCGCCGAAGACATCGCCGAAAATGTCGCTGAAACTGCCACCGCCAAAGCCCCCGGCTCCACCGCCCATGGACTGGTCGACGCCCGCATGGCCGAACTGGTCGTAGGCAGCCCGCTTCTCGCTGTCCGTGAGGACGTCGTAGGCTTCCGTGGCTTCCTTGAACTTCTCGTCGGCGTCCGGATCGTCGGGATTGCGATCCGGGTGGTACTTCATGGCTACCCGGCGGTAGGCCTTCTTGATGTCCTTTTCATCGGCGCCGCGGCTGACGCCGAGCACCTCGTAGTAGTCCCGCTTTGCCATATCCCGTCCCGCAAATGCCCCTCGCTCGGAAACGACGACGCGGGAACCCGGGTCCCGCGCCAGAAGGGGGCGTTAGGCGGGGCCCGCCGGGCCCCGCGAAAGCGCCAGTTTACTTCTTGTCGTCGTCGACTTCCTCAAACTCCGCGTCGACGGCTTCGTCACCACCGGCAGCCTGCTCACCGGCACCGGCGTCGCCCTGCGCGCCGGCCGCGCCTTCAGCGCTCTCGGCCTGGGCCGCGTACATCTTCTGGGCGACGGGGCCCGTCGCCTCGGTGAGCTTGTTGGCCGCCGCGTCGATGGCGTCCTTGTCATTCCCCTTCACGGCTTCCTCGGCCTCGGTGATCGCGGCCTCGATGGCCGCCTTCTCGTCGTCCGTGGCGTGCTCACCGCCCTCTTCCAGGGTCTTGCGGGCAGCGTGGATGAGACCCTCGGTGCTGTTGCGCGCCGTGATCAGCTCCTCGAACTGCTTGTCGGCCTCGGCATTCGCCTCGGCGTCGGCAACCATCTTCTCGATCTCGTCCTCGGACAGGCCGCCGGACGCGGTAATTCGAATCGACTGCTCCTTGCCTGTCGCCTTGTCCTTGGCAGACACGTTGAGGATACCGTTGGCGTCGAGGTCGAAGGTCACCTCGATCTGCGGCATGCCTCGCGGCGCCGGCGGAATGTCGGCGAGGTCGAAGCGGCCCAGGGACTTGTTCTGGGCTGCCTGCTTACGCTCGCCCTGCACCACGTGAATCGTCACGGCGGTCTGGTTGTCCTCCGCCGTGGAGAACACCTGCGACTTCTTGGTCGGGATCGTCGTGTTCTTCTCGATCAGCGGCGTGGCCACACCACCCATGGTCTCGATGCCGAGGGTCAGGGGCGTGACATCGAGCAGGAGCACGTCCTTCACGTCGCCGGCCAGGACCGCCCCCTGGATGGCGGCGCCCATGGCGACAGCCTCGTCCGGGTTCACGTCCTTGCGCGGGTCCTTGCCGAAGTACTCGGCCACCTGCTTCTGCACCAGCGGCATGCGCGTCTGACCGCCCACGAGGATCACGTCGTTGATCTCGCTCGGGGACAGGCCGGCATCCTTCAGGGCCACCTTCACCGGCTCCATGGAGCGAGTGACGAGGTCTTCCACCAGGGACTCGAGCTTGGAGCGCGACAGCTTCACTACCAGGTGCTTCGGCCCGGAAGCGTCTGCGGTGATGTAGGGTAGGTTCACCTCCGTCTGCTGCGAGCTCGACAGCTCGATCTTGGCCTTCTCTGCCGCCTCCTTCAGGCGCTGCAGGGCCAGCGGATCGTTGTTGAGGTCGATACCGCTTTCTTTCTTGAATTCCGCCGCCAGGTAGTCGATGAGGCGCAGGTCGAAATCCTCGCCACCGAGGAACGTATCACCGTTGGTGGACAGCACCTCGAACTGGTGCTCGCCATCCACCTCGGCGATCTCGATGATGGAGATGTCGAAGGTACCGCCGCCGAGGTCGTAGACGGCAATGGTCCGGTCACCCTTGGCCTTGTCCATGCCATAGGCGAGCGCCGCGGCCGTCGGCTCGTTGATGATGCGCTTGACCTCGAGACCGGCGATCTTGCCGGCATCCTTCGTCGCCTGGCGCTGGGAATCGTTGAAATAGGCGGGAACGGTGATGACCGCCTCGGTCACGGTTTCGCCGAGGTATTCCTCGGCGGTCTTCTTCATCTTCCGCAGCACCTCGGCAGACACCTGCGGGGGCGCCATCTTCTCGCCCTTGGCGGCCACCCAGGCGTCGCCGTTATCGGCGGCGACGATCTCGTAGGGGACCATCTTGATGTCTTTCTGGACAACGTCGTCCTTGAACTTGCGGCCGATAAGGCGCTTCACCGCAAAGAGCGTGTTCTGCGGATTGGTGACGGCCTGGCGCTTGGCGCTCTGCCCCACCAGGATTTCACCGTCTTCCGTGTAGGCGACGATGGAGGGCGTCGTGCGGTCGCCCTCGGCGTTCTCGATGACCCGGGTCTTGTCCCCCTCCATGACCGCCACGCAGCTGTTGGTGGTACCCAGGTCGATGCCAATGATCTTGCCCATGTCAAGTCTCCTCTCGGGCCGCGCCGGCGGCCCGCTGTTTCGCTAACTGTTGCCTATATTGGCCCGGCACCGGGAAATTCAAGGGGCCGGGGTGGCGCCGCTCAGGAACCGGAACCGTCGGCCGGGGCCTTGCTGACCATGACCATCGCGGGCCGCACCAGGCGGCCATTGAGGGTGTAGCCCTTCTGCATCACTGCAACGACGGTGTTCGGCTCGACGTCGGGATTCTCGACGCTGCTCATGGCCTGGTGGTACTGGGGATCGAAGGGCTCCCCGGCCGGGTCCACCGGCTCGATGTTGAACTTGGCCAGGGCGTTCAGGAAGCTCTTCAGGGTCAGTTCGACGCCCTCGGCAATGGGCCTGAGCTGCTCGTCGTCGCCCGAGGCAGCCTCGAGCGCGCGCTCGAGATTGTCTACCACCGGGAGAAGCTCACCACAGAAGCGCTCCAGCGCATACTTGCGCGCCCGCTCGACGTCCTGTTCGGCGCGCCGGCGGGTGTTCTGCACCTCGGCCTGCGCACGCAGTACCTGGTCACGCGCTTCCTGGAGTTCGTCGGCCAGCGCTGCGGCATCCTCAGTGCCCTTGCCCGCCTCCGGCGCCCCGGGATCCTGTCCGGCCCTCGCCGCCTCGTCGTCCCCGCTTGCACCCGCCCCGGCGACTTCCGCGAACTCCGCCGCAGCTTTCTGTGCTGCTTGCTGTGCGGCTTCCTGCCTTGCATCCTGCGCGGCGTCTCCCGGCGGCGCCTGCGTTTCCTGCTCCTTGTCGGACACGCGCTCCCTCCCTTTGTGTCATCGCTTGCAATGGGAGCTTCATTGGGGCGGCGGCGCGCTTTTCAAGGGCCGGTGTCTGCGCGGCCACCGGGCATGGACACGCGCCTCCGGGGCGCGCGACGGCGTGAGGACTCAGCGGGCGAGCGCGGAGGACAGCATGCGCGACGTCACGTCGACGATGGGGATCACCCGGTCGTAGGCCATGCGCGTCGGGCCGATGACCCCGAGTACTCCGAGGGGCCGGCGCCCATCGCCGTAGGGCGCGGTAATCACGCTGAAATCGCCGAAGACCTCGTAACCCGCCTCCTCGCCGATGAAGATCTGCACCCCGTCGGCGCGGGTGCAGCGCTCGAGCAGATGAAGAAGGTCCTTCTTGCGTTCAAAGACCTCGAACAGCTCCCGGAGCTTGTCCACATCCTCTGCGCTGGCGCTGTCGAGCAGGTGCGCCTCGCCCGCCACCAGGCAGTCCTCGTCACTCTCCTCGGGATCGAGGGCCTGGCTGGCGAGGTCCAGCGCCGCCGTCAGGTAGTCATCGATGCGGCTGCGCGCCTCGCGCATTTCGCCGAGGATCTGCGCCTTGACCCGGTCCAGTGGCTGCCCTCCGAAGCGCTGGTTGACCAGCGCCGCCGCCGCCCGCAGTTCATCGTCAGAGAAATCCCGTGCCGTGTGGATGATGCGGTTCTGTACCTCCCGCTCGTTGACCACGAGGATGACAAGCACGCGCCGGTCCGACAGCGGCAGGAATTCCACCTGCCGGAGCTGCTGCGCATCCTGCCGGGGCACGGTGACGATACCGGCCTGGGACGTGATTGCCGAGAGCAGGGAGGACGCGGTCTGCACCAGGTCCGTCGAGCTCTTGTCCGGGTTGAGCGCAGCACGGAGGATATCGACGGAGGCATCGTCGAGGGCCTGGACTTCGAGCAGGCTGTCGACAAAGAAGCGGTAGCCCCGGGCCGTGGGCACGCGCCCGGCGCTGGTATGCGGGGAATGAAGATAGCCGCGCTCCTCGAGGTCCGACATGACATTGCGGATCGTGGCGGCACTGACCGGCAGCCCCGCCTCCTCCTGCAGTGTGCGCGAGCCCACCGGCTGGCCGTCGCGGATATGCCGCTGCACCAGTGCCCTGAGGAGCGTTCGCGCCCTGTCCGAAATATCCTCGTGCACGGCCGTTCCGTCGCTTTCGATGCCCGTCTTTTATCACAGCGGGCAGGAAGCGCAAAGCAGCAGCCGGCGGCGATGTTTCCCGGCGCCGATGTCTGCGGTATAACAGCCTGTCATCCAAGAGCGCACACCGATTCCATGCTGGTACACCTGGGCATCCGCAATTACACGGTGGTCGAGGCTCTCGACGTGGAGCTTGGGCCGGGCATGACCGCCATCACCGGCGAGACCGGTGCCGGCAAGTCCATCATGCTCGATGCCCTGGGCCTCTGCCTCGGCGACCGGGCCGACCCCAGGGCCATCCGCCCCGGCTGCGAGCGCGCCGAGGTCACCGCCACCTTCGACCTCGCAGACCTGCCCGCCGCCCGCGCCTGGCTCACCGAGCGCGAGCTGCCCGGAGAAGAGTGCATCCTGCGCCGGGTCATCGCCGGCGACCGCTCCCGCGCCTGGATCAACGGCAGTCCCGCGACGCTGCAGCAGTGCGCCGAGCTCGGTCGGCACCTCGCCGACATCCACAGCCAGCACGCCCACCAGTCCCTGCTCCGGCGGGACGTCCAGCGGGAGCTCCTCGACAGCTATGCCGGCGCAGGCAAGGCCGCCGCCCACGTCGCGGCCCTCGCCCGGGAATGGCAGGAGACGCGGGACGCGCTCGAGGCCCTGCGCGGTAGCGGCGACGAGGGCGAGGCACGGCGGCAGCTCCTCGAATACCAGGTCCGCGAGCTCGAGGAGCTCGCCCTCGGTGAAGACGAGATCGCGACCCTGGAGGCTGAGGAGAAACAGCTGGCGGGCGCCGAAGACATCCTCGCCAGCGCCGGCGAGGCCCGGGAGCTCTGCGAACAGCTCGAAGCCACGGCGCAGCGGGCCCGGCGGCTCATCGATGCTGGCCAGCACCCGGGCGCCGGCCTCGACAATGCCCGGGAAATGCTCGAGTCCGTCGCTATCCAGGCGGGCGAGGCGCAGACCGACCTCGGGCACTACCTGGACACCATCGAGATCAACCCGGAGCGGCTGACCGCGACCCAGCAGCGCCTGGAACAGATCTACGCCGTGGCCCGCAAGCACCGGGTGCGGCCGGAAGCCCTGCGCGAGGAGCACGCCACTCTCGCCGCCGAGCTTGCGCGGCTGAGCGGCGGCGAGGCCGAGGCGGAGGCCCTGGCCGCCCGCCAGCGCGAACTGGAAAAGGCCTGGGAGGAAGCCGCGGCCGAGCTGACCGCGGCCCGGCGCAAGGCGGCGAAGAAGCTCCTGCGCGAAACCGGCAAGGGCCTCGACAGCCTGTCCATGGGGCAGTGCAGCTTCGAAGTCCGGCTCGCGCCGCGGGAGGCACGCAACCCCCACGCGGCGGGGGCGGAAACCGTCGAGCTGCTGATCGCCACCAATCCGGGCGCGGCCCCTCAGCCGCTGGCCCGCATTGCCTCCGGCGGCGAACTGTCACGCATCAGCCTTGCCATCCAGGTTGTGACGGCCAGCGCCACCACGGTACCCACCATGGTCTTCGACGAGGTCGATGTCGGCATCGGCGGCGCCGTTGCGGAGGTTGTGGGCCGCCTGCTGCGGCGCCTGGCCAGCGGGGCCCAGGTGCTCTGCGTGACCCACCTGCCGCAGGTGGCCGCCCAGGCACACCGGCAGTTGAAGGTGAGCAAGGAGGGCAACCGCAAGGCTGTGCGTACGGCGCTGGCGGTGCTGGACGAGAAGGGACGGATCGAGGAAGTGGCGCGCATGCTCGGCGGTGTCAAGGTGACGGACCAGACCCTGGCCCACGCGCGGGAAATGCTGGAGGATGCGGCAGCGGGGTGACGCCGCCCGTCTGTCAGTCCCCGCCCTGCCCCTTCTTGCGAACGTACAGAACCAGGGAATGGTCAACGAGCTCGTAGCCGCGCGCCTCGGCGATCTGCTGCTGCCGCTCCTCGATGACCTCATCGTGGAACTCGATCACCTCGTTCGTATCGACGCAGACCATGTGGTCATGGTGCTCGCCCTTGGCCAGCTCGAATACCGAGTGACCGGTCTCGAAGTTGTGCCGGGTCACGAGCCCGGCTGACTCGAACTGGGTCAACACCCGGTACACCGTCGCCAGGCCGACATCATCACCGGCATCGAGCAGGGCCCGATACACGTCCTCGGCGCTCATGTGCTGCGAGCGCTCTTCTGCGGCATCGAGAATCTGCAGGATTTTCACGCGCGGCAGCGTGACTTTCAGGCCGGCGTTGCGCAGCTCCTGGTTTTCTTGAGCCATGATCGGGGGTTCTCTGGTCTGACGCGTGCCGGTATGATGCCACCCTTGATTTCCGAGGGAAAGCACCGCCCCATGCGCGTCCTCATCGCCACCCTGCTCCTGCTCGCCGTCACCGCCTGTGGCTTCGTCGGCTTCCCCGGCGTCTACAAGATCAATATCGAGCAGGGCAATATCATCACCCAGGACATCATCGACCAGCTCGAGCGCGGCATGAGCCGTCGCCAGGTTCGCTTCATCCTCGGCACGCCCCTTGTGGAGGACACCTTCGACCAGGACCGCTGGGACTACCCCTACGAAATCAAGCTCGGCGACGAGATCATCCGCAAAGCCATGGTCACGGTCTACTTCGACGGCGACCGGCTGGTCGACGTGAAAGGGGATTACCTCCCGGCCTGGGCAGCGGACACCGCAGAGGCAGAAACGGCCGAAGAAGCCAGCTAGGGCTCGCCGCCCTCATCACCGCCCTCGTCGGCACGACGGGCCTTCGCTTTCTCCGCCCGTGCCTTGCGCGCGGCTTTCGGGTCGGCCTTGAGGGGCCGGTAGATCTCCACCCGGTCCCCGGGATTCAGCGCCTGCTGCGGAGGAACGGCCTGCCCGAAGATGCCGAGACTCGTTCCGGCATCGATCACGAGCCCCGGGAACTCCTGTTCGATGCCCGACTGCTGCGCAGCTTCAAGGGCCGTGGTGCCGGCGGTTACCTCCAGGGGGACGATCAGCTGCCGTTCCGGCAACGCGTAGGCCACCTCCACGGGAATCAGCTCGCCTTCGCTCATCCGTACACCTGCCTGGCGCGGCGCACGACCGCGTCCACGAGATTGCTGGTCACCCGGTCGAAGAGCCGGCCGGCGGCGGCCCCGACAAGGGTCGAACGCATGGCGAAGTCGAGCTCCAGGGTTACCTTGCAGGCGGCATCACCGAGCGCCTGGAAGTGCCAACGGCCGGCGAAACGCTCGAAGGGCCCTTCCTTCAACTCGAGGACGATGCTCTCCGGTGCGAGCAGCCGGTTGCGGGTGGTGAAGCTCTGGGCGATGCCGCCGCGGGCCAGGTCCAGGCGCGCCTCCATGCTGGCGTCATCCCGGTGCAGTACCCGGGCCCCCACGCAGCCTTCCATGTACTGCGGGTAGGCCTCGACGTCGTTGACGAGGTCGAACAGCTGGCGCTGCGAATAGGGCAGCAGTGCGCTTCGGTTGATGGCGGGCATGCAGCGATCCATGTCGTCGGGGCGCCGGTCAGCCCCCCGACGCGGCGAGCCAGAACCATACGACAAGCAGCACCAGCGGGGCAACAAAGCGCAGCTGCAGCAGCCAGGCCTGGAAGAAGTGATCCGATTCCCGGTACAGCTCCCGGCGCAGAAGCGCCGGGTCCATGCACCAGCCGACAAAGGTCGCCACGGCGAGCGCACCCACGGGTATCAGCCACGCCGTGGTTGCCTGTTCGAGCAGGGGCAGGAAGCCTGCAAACGGTGAGCCGGGCGCAAGCGAGAAAGCAACGGCGAGGGCCAGCAGCCAGGCGACGAGGCCCACCGCGAGCGCGCTCTGCCAGCGCCGCCAGCGCAGGCGCTGGCAGAGCGTCGCCACGGCCGGCTCGAGCAGCGCAACCGCTGTCCCCAGCGCGGCGAGGGCGACGAGCAGGAAGAACAGCATGCCGTAGGCGTCGCCTTCGCGCAGATTGCCGAAGGCATAGGGCAGGCTGACAAAGAGCAGTGCCGGCCCCATGTCGGGCGCGATGTTGTTGGCGAAGATGACCGGGAAAATGGCGACGCCGGCGGCGAGCGCCGCAGCGCTGTCGAATACCGCCACGGCAAGGACGGAACGGCCCAGGGGCTGGCGCTCCGGGGCGTAGCCACCGTAGCTGATGCCCACGGCAAGTCCAGCGCCGAGAGTAAACAGTGCCTGGCCGAAGGCGACGAACAGGACGTCATCGCGGAAGTCCAGTGGCTGGGTGGAAAAGAGAAAGGCCTGCGCCGCCGCCAGGTCACCGTGGGCGAGGGCAAAGTCGATGAGAAGCCAGAACAACGCCATGATCGACGGCACCACCAGCCAGGCCAGGGCCCCGAGACCACGGCGCACCCCCGCCGCGGACACGGCAACCGCCGTGGCGAGGAACAGGGACTGCCAGGCCAGCATGCGCCAGGGGGCCGCGAGCAGGCCCTCGAGGAATGCGCTGACGTCCCGGGGACTGGCCGCGGCAAAGGTCCCCCGTGCCAGGTGCCAGGCGAAGGTGAGCGACCATCCACCCACCACGGCCCCATAGCCCAGTACACCCAGGGCCGTGGCCGCCGCGAGCAGTCCCCAGGCGCCCCAGCCCGCACCGAGCCGCGCGCGCCGGGCCGCGGCGGACCAGGCCATGGGCGGCGCCGCCCGGCCGAGGCTGCCGATGGCGACCTCGGCAATCACCACAGGCACCGCTACCAGCAGCAGGGTGGCCAGGTAGGCGACAAGAAACGGCGTGCCACCGTGGCTGCCGAGCAGGTAGGCAAAACGCCAGAGGTTGCCGAGGCCGACGGCGGCCCCAGCCAGCGCAAAGACGAAGGTCGAGCGCGAGCGCCAGGCACCTGGAGGATTCGGGGACTGCACGGTTGCGGAGGAACTCCTTGTTCACATGGCCGGTAGCATCGCGCCCTCTCAGCCTGCCGCCCGGGTCTGCCGGTGAAAAGAGCAACATTCACGTTTCCCCACCGGGGGCGCTCCGTATAATGCCGCCCCATGGCAAAAAAGAAACGTAAAACGCCCGATAACGTCATTGTCCAGAACAAGCGCGCACGCTTCGACTACGAGCTTCTCGAAACCTTCGAGGCGGGGATCGCCCTCGAGGGCTGGGAAGTGAAGGCCCTTCGCGCGGGCAAGGGGCAGCTCACCGATTCCTACGTCCTGATGAAGGACGGCGAAGCCTTCCTTCTGGGTTCCCAGATCACGCCGCTGGAGACCACCTCGACGCACACGGCGGCGGATCCGTCCCGGACCCGCAAGCTGCTGCTGCACAGGAAGGAGCTGGCGAAGATCCTCGCCGCTACGGCGCAGAAGGGGCAGACCTGCGTCTGTACCCAGCTCTACTGGAAGAAGCACCTGGTCAAGGCGCGTATCGCGCTGGCCCGCGGCAAGCAGACCCACGACAAGCGCGACACCACGAAGGAGCGCGACTGGAACCGGCAGAAGCAGCGCATTCTGCGCGACGCCGTCAAGCAATAACTGGAAGCCGGAGCGGCGCAGCCTCAGGCCGCGCTGCGCAGGGCGCCGCGGCCGGCACGGACGAGCCGGCCGGGCCAGGCCCCCGTGAGCTGATCGTCGGCGACCACCGTTTCCCCGGCCACGATAATCGCCCGGTACCCGGCAGCTTCCTGCAAGAGGCGCTGTCCACCCGCCGGGAGGTCCTGGACCATGCGCGGCGCGAACAGGCGCAGGCGCTGATAATCGATCACATTGATATTGGCCTTGAGACCCGGCCGAAGCCGGCCGCGGTCGTTGAGTCCCGCGTAATCCGCGATATCCGCCGTGAGCCGGCGCACGGCGTCGGCCAACGGCAGCCTCGCCCCCCGCTTGCGGTCCCGGGTCCAGTAGCTGAGCAGGTAGGTGGGGAAGCTGGAGTCGCAGATCGTGCCCACGTGCGCCCCGCCGTCCGACAGGCCCATGATCGACAGCGGGTGCTGCATCATCCTGTGCAGGTTGTCGAAGTTCATCTCCGTGTAGTTGTAGATCGGGAAGTACAGGAGCGCCCGGCCCTCGTCCTCGAGGAGCAGGTCGTAGATCATCTCGAGGGCGGGGATGCCACGCTCCTCGGCCATGTGCAGCACGGAGGTCTCGGCAGTCTGCTCGTAGTCCGGGTTGTCGCCCAGGAGGAAGGTCTTGCCGGCGACGTAGTCGATGGCGGCCATGAGCGCATCGACGATCGGGGGCACCGGCGTGCCGTCGCCCGCAAGCTTTTCGCTGTTTTCCGCCAGCAACTGGCGCTTGAAGGCCGGATCTCGCATGCGCTCGACGCGCTCCGCCAGCGGCAGGCCGCTGATGGCCTTGTAGCTCGGGAAGCCGATGAACGGGTGGAAGGTGCACTGCAGCCCGGTAAGCACGCCGATGCCCCGCGGCGCCACCTGCAGGCGGATATCCAGGCCGTTCGCACGGGCCCTTTCGGCGCGCTCGATGATCCGCAGCCACTGGTCCGGCGCGAAGTCCCGCTGCATCAGCGACAGGGAAAAAGGCCGCCCCCCCGCACCACGGGCAAAGGTCTCGAGGATGTCGAACTCGCGGTCGAAGGCATCGCCCTCGCGCTCGAGGTCAAAGTCATTGACCGCCTGCAGTACGCCGTGGTCGAGGCCCTGGAACGCAGCCGCGATGCCGGCGAGTTCCTCCGCGGTCGCCTCGGAAGACGGCGTCCACTCCCCGTCCGCGCTGCGGTGCACATCGGAGCGCCCGGTAGAGAAACCGATGGCACCGGCCTCCAGCGCCTCGCGGGTGAGCCGGCGCATCTCCGCGATATCTTCCGGCGTCGCCGGCTCGTTGTAGACGGCCCGCTCGCCCATGACGTAGACGCGCAGCGGGTCGTGAGTGACCTGCACCGCGAAATCGATGGCGTGCGGCTTTCGCTCCAGGGCATCGAGGTAGTCGGGCAGGCTCTCCCAGTCCCAGCTCATGCCCTCGGTCAGGGCGATGCCGGGAATATCCTCCACCCCTTCCATGAGGCGCACGAGCCTGTCCCGGTCCCCGCGGCGCACCGGCGCGAAGCCGACGCCGCAGCTGCCCATGACCACGGTGCTGACGCCGTGGTTGACACTCGGGCGCAGCTCCGGGTCCCAGGAGACCTGCCCGTCGTAGTGCGTATGGAGGTCGATGAAACCCGGCGTAACGATATGGCCGCTCGCATCCAGCGTCTCCCGGGCCTCGCCGGGGCAATCGCCGACACCGACAATGACGCCGTCGCGCACAGCCACGTCGGCCCGGCGCGGCTCTCCGCCGTCACCGTCGTAGACCGTGCCGCCGGTGATCTTCAGATCGTAGACCATGTTCCCGCTCCCGGACCGTTATTGTTATGACGGACCCGAGTGTAGGGTCGGAGGCCGCCAGCGTCCAGCCGGCGGCCTCAGCGCAGGGTCTTTCAGAAGTTGTAGCGAAGCTGGCCGATGATTTCCCGGGGCGTGCCCGGAAAATGACCGGTGCGTTCGATAAAACCACTCACCGCATAGGTCTCGTCGAGCAGGTTGCGGATGTTCAGCTGGAAGGTGACGCGCTGCCAGCTAGTCGTCCAGCTGGCGTCGAATACCGTGTAGGGCTTCACGCGCTGTCCGCTGAAGCTGAACTGCTCGCTGACGTAATCGGCGCCGAGGGCAAGCGCGGAGTTGATCGCGGGGAAGGCGTAACGCGCCCAGATGCCGAACTGATGTTCAGGGGCGTTAACAAAGCGCTGACCATCACCAAAGGTGTTACCGATGCGGTCGTTCTCGACGCCTTCCACCACCCGCGTATCGTTATAGGCGTAGTTGGCGGTCATGGTGAGTCGCTCCGTCAGGTCTCCCACGAGCGTGAGTTCCACGCCCTCACTTTCCACTTCCCCGAGATTCAGGAGCGCGGGCTCGCCATCATCAGGACCGACATCCGCGGGGTTCGCCTGTGCCACATCCTGCTTGGTGATCTGGTAGAGCGCCGCCGTGGTCATGATGGCCCCGCCCGCCCACTCCTGCTTCCAGCCCAGCTCGTGCTGAACTCCCCGCTCCGGGTCGAGGACAGCACCCTCTGAAGCAACGAACTCCTGGCTTCGAAGCGAGGTCGGGTTGAAACTCTCGGAGTAGTTGTAATAAAGGGTTGTGTCAGCCAGCGGCTGGTAGATGAGGCCGGCTCGCGGCGCGACGTTGTCGTCGGAGAACTCGAACCCGCTGGCCTTGTCCCGATCACTGAAGTCGTCGTAGCGCAGCCCAAGCAGGAGATGCCAGCGCTCGCTGAAGGACAGGTAATCCTGCACATAGAAACCGTAGCGCTCCGTTTCGGCGCCATCGGTGTTGAGGTCCGTCAGCCGGTAGTTGCCGGGGTCCGTTTCGCCGTAGTTGGGGTTGAACACGTTGAGGTCGCGAACGTTGTCGGCCTCATAGCGGGCACGCAGGTAGTCGTACTCCGTAGCCACGTCGAACCAGTCGCCGCCGAACAGGAACTGGTGCTCCAGGCCGCCGGTGGTAAATTGCCAGGTGAAATCCGTGGTCAGGCTGACCTCCTCGTTGGCACGGAACTGATCGCGGAACTCACGGCGGATGACACCATCGGCGACATTGGCGACGCCATCGCCATTCGCATCCACCCAACCGCGGGGCTCGTGGTATTGCTGGCCACGCTCGTTATCGAGGTAGCGCAAGGTGCTTCGGACCGAAAATCCGCTGCCGAAATCGTGCTCCAGGATGGCCTGGTAGACTTGTGCCTCGAGGTCCTGGAAATCGCTCGCCTCGTTGGTATTGAACTCTCGACTGACAATGAAATCGCCGCTATCGTCCGCAAGCACCCCGCGCAGCCGGTTGCCGCCGAGATCCTGGTCGATGTAGTCCATCATGGCCGTGAGGCGCGTGTCCGGGGTCAGCTCGAACAGAAGGCCGGCGTTCACCTGCAGGTTGGCTGCGTCAGCGTTATTGCGGAAGCTGTCCTGCGCTTCATAGAACGCGGCCACCCGATAGGCAACCCGCTCGCTAAGCCCGCCACGGGAATCCAGGGCAGCCCCCATGAGAGAGAAGTTGCCCCCGGTCACCATCACTTCATGGTCCTCGTCGAAGGTCGGTTTCTTGGTGACATAGTTGATCATGCCGCCCGGCTCGCCGCCCCCATAAAGCGCTGCCGACGGACCCTTGAGCACCTCGACACGCTCGATGTTGTAGATCTGCGGCACACTGAACCCGGAAAAGGGGTCCCCGCGCACACCGTCATAAAAGACGTTGCTGTCATCGCGGAAGCCGCGGAAAGTCACGCCGGAATAGGAAAATTCGCTGACCCCGGCGATGGAGCGGTAGAGGTCCGTGATGTCCCGCGCCGCCTGGTCGATGATGAGCTGCTCGGGCAGCACCTGGGCCGACTGCGGCAGGTCCATGACGTCGAGATCGAGCTTCGAGCCCACCGAAGTGCGCTTTTCCAGGTAGAAGGCCTGCGCCCGCCCTGTCACCAGCACCTCTTCCAGCACCGGCTCCTGGGCGACGGCGCCCAGGCTGGCGAGAAGCGCACACGCCCCGCCGAGTTTTCCAACCGTTTTGTTCACCTCAGGACCTCCGGCCTTACTGTTGCGAATGAGTATGACTATCATTTACAATCCGCGCAACAGAAAAGTGAACTGTTTGCCGCCACGCAGAGTAAGGCCTTCTGTAGCGCGCGAGGTGCGTGCTATCGCAGCCAAAGCCACTGAGGAGAACGCCATGGCAGCCGTCGAATCGGCCACGGTGACCTGGGTCCATCACTGGAACGATCGCCTGTTCAGTTTCGCAACGGAGCGCAACCCCGCCTTCCGCTTCGAGAACGGGCACTTCACCATGGTCGGCATCGAGGTGGATAACAAGCCCGCCCTGCGGGCCTACAGCATCGCCAGCGCGAACTACGAGGATCACCTGGAGTTCCTCAGCATCAAGGTGCCCGACGGGCTGCTCACCTCGCGGCTGCAGCACATCCAGGCCGGCGATACGGTACTGCTGGGCAAGAAACCCGTAGGCTCGCTGGTGCTCACCGACCTGCACCCGGGGCGCAACCTCTATCTCTTCGCCACCGGCACGGGGCTCGCCCCCTTCATGGCCATCGTCCGCGACCCGGATGCCTACGCCCGCTACGATCACGTGGTCCTCGTGCACGGCGTGCGCCAGGTCAGCGACCTCGCCTACCGCGACTACCTCACGAAAGACCTGCCCGAGCACCCCTACCTGGGCGAAGTGGTCCGGGAGAAGTTCCGCTACTACCCGACGGTGACCCGCGAACCCTTCGAGCACCAGGGCCGGATCACCGACCTCGTCGCCAGCGGCCGGCTCACCGCGGACCTGGGCCTGCCCGCGCTCGACCCGGCCAGCGACCGGGCCATGATCTGCGGCAGCATCGCCATGCTGGAAGACCTGTCAAGGCTGCTGGATGAACGCGGCTTCTCCGTCTCCCCCAGCCAGGGCACGGCCGGCGATTACGTCATCGAACGGGCCTTCGTCGGCTAGCCTGGAGCCTTGCCGCCGGCGCTGCCCCGGCGGCAGCGCCGGCGTCAGACCACTGCCTCGAAGGTTTCCAGCTCCGGGTGGGCGAGGTAGGTGCCTTTTGGCGCGCTGGTCTGCGCATGGGCCTTGCGGAAATAATCCGACTCGGTCCAGGCCTCGAAGTCTTCCCGCGTTTCCCAGATCGTGTGCGAGGCATAGAGCACGTGGTCGTCTTTCTCCGGGCCCTTGAGCAGGGCGAAGGTGCGAAAGCCGGGGACCTGAGACAGATAGGAGTCGCGCTGGCGCCAGATCTCCTCGAAGGCCTCCTCGAAGCCGCGGGCGATACGAAAGCGGTTCATGGCGATAAACATGGTGGGTTCCTCCTCGTTGAGTGGGTTGAGCACATAAGAAATCAGGCGATGACGACCAGGCGATCGAGCGCCGCGTGGTGCTCGACGTGTACCGGGGTGCCGTAGACAGCGCTCAGCCGGCCTGCCGTCATCACCGAGTCCGGCGCACCGGCAGCGATCACCTGTCCGCCGTCCAGCAGCACGATGCGATCGGCATAGCGCGCGGCGAGATCGAGGTCGTGGAGGACGGCCAGCACGCCCAGGCCGTGGCCGGCGAGTCCCCGCAGGTCTTCGAGCAGGGCGAGACCGTGAGCGACGTCGAGGTTTGCATTCGGCTCATCGAGCAGCAGCCAGCGCGGCGTCCGGTCCCCGGGCGGCCGCCAGAGCTGGAGCCAGCCGCGGGCGAACTGGGCCCGCTGCTGCTCACCGCTCGATAGAGAATGGAAGGCGCGCTCTGCGAGAGGGCCCAGTTCGCAGGCCTCGAGCACTTCCTCCAGCGCACGCGCCGGTGCCGCATGGCCGAAGCGATCGCCGTGCACCCAGCCCATGGCGACGACGTCGCTGACCGTGAAGTCGAAGGCCAGGGCCGGCGGGGGGCCGACGACGGCACGCAGCCCGGCGCGCTCCGCCAGCGAGAGCTCGTGGAGCGGCTGGCCGCCGAGCGTGACAACGCCCTCATCGGCACGCAGGTCGCCGGCGAGCAGCGACAGCAGGGTGGACTTGCCGGCGCCGTTGGGGCCGACGACCACCACCAGCTCCCCGGGCTCGACGGCAACGGAAACGGACGCGAGCAGGGTCGCCGCTCCGCGGCAGACGCTGACATTCCGGGCGGCCAGGTTCATCGGCGCAACCTCAGGACCAGCCAGAGAAAGAACGGAGCGCCGATGGCGCTGGTGATCAGGCCCACGGGCATCTCCGCGGGCACCACGAGCGTGCGCGCGCCGAGGTCCGCGGTGATCGCCAGGGTCGCCCCGAGCAGCGCGGACGCCGGCAGCACGTAGCGGTGATGCACGCCGCCGAGCAGGCGGGCGATATGCGGCACCACCAGGCCGACGAAGCCGATGATCCCCGCCACCGCCACGCCGGCGCCGACCGCGACGGCGACGCCGAAGACGAGGCGCCGCTTCAGCGCCACCACGCAGACACCCAGCCGCGCCGCCTCCAGCTCGCCGAGCTGCAGCAGGTCGAGGCGCCGCGCCGTGGGCAGCAGCCAGGCCGTGGCCGCGGCAATGAGCACCATCGCTGGCAGCGCCGTCTCCCACTGCGTGCCGCCAAAGCTACCCAGGCTCCAGAAGGTCAGGGAGCGCAGCTCGCCGTCGTTGGCGAGCCAGGTGAACAGACCGATGCCGACGCCCGCGAGCGCGTTCACCGCGATACCCACCAGGAGCAGCGTCGTCACGCCGCCGTGCCCCTGGCGGCTGGCAAAGGCATAGAGCGCGCCGGTAACGGCAACTGCACCGACGATGGCGGCAGCGGGCAGACTGTAGGGGCTCAGCGCCTCCGGCAGCGCAAGCGCTTCGCCGAAGACGATCATGGCGATGGCGCCGAGCGCCGCGCCGGAGGAGACGCCGATCAGCTGCGGCTCGGCCAGCGGGTTGCGGAAGAGGCCCTGCAGGCAGGCCCCGGCGAGCGCCAGGGCGGCACCCACGGCACCAGCCAGCGCCACCCGGGGCAGACGCAGCTCCGTGAAGACCATGCGCTGCAGCGGGGTGACGCCCGACCGATCGACAACCAGCTCCAGGAGCGGCACGGGAACGGCACCGATGCTCACGGCCGCGGCGGCAGCCACCAGCAGGAGCCCGGTCAGGGCCAGGAGCCGGGGCTGCGGCAGCGACAGCAGGGGCAGCGCCAGCCCTTGCCGCCGCTGCAGGGACAGGTCACTCATGACCCGCTCCTGAGCCGTTCGCGGAGCGCCGCCGCCGTCGCCACGGTCCTCGGGCCGAAGCCGAGCATGGCCATCCCGTCCATGGCAATCACACGACGCGCGCTGGCCGCGGGCGTCAGGCGCAGGGCCGGGTGAGCGAGGAGCGCCTCCAGGCCGCCGGCATCGGCGATGCCGCGCTCAGGGACAACGATGAAGGCCGGTGCTGCCCGGGCCAGCGCCTCCTCGGACACCGGCTTCCAGCCCTCGAAACCCTCGAGGGCATTGCGCGCACCGGCCATGGCGAGAAGCCCGCTGCCGGAGGTGTCGCGGCCCGCCGCGACCGGCGAGCCGCCGCGCAGCCCGAGGAGCACGATGCCCCGGGGCGCATCGGGCGGTACCGGCGCGGTTTGAGCGCCGGCCAGGGTCTCTGCCACCAGCGCTTCGCCGGCCGCCTCACGCCCGACAACGGCCGCGACGCAGCGGATCTTCGCAGCGATGCCGCCTGCATCAAAGCGCTCCGGGACAACGAGCATGTCCAGGCCCAGGAGCTCGAGCTGGTCGACCACCGCCGGCGGGCCCATGTCGTGCTCGCCGAGCACCAGCGTGGGCTGCAGCGACAGCAGCCCCTCGGCGGAGAGGTTGCGCACGTAGCCGATCTGAGGCAGCTGCCGCGCGGCTGCCGGGAAGGTGGCGGTGCGGTCGACCGCGACAATGCGCTCCTCCTCGCCAAGCGCATAGAGGATCTCCGCCAGGGAGCCGCCGGCGACAGCGATGCGGCGCGCATCCGGTGCCGGCTCGCCGCATTCCAGGGCAGCCGCGCCCGCAGCCAGCAACCAGCCGGCAACCGCTGCCAGGCCCCGCCGCAAGGGCAGTCGATACGAACGCATCACCAGTCCGCCCGCAGGGTCACGCCAATGTTCCGGCCCGGCCGGGTGAAACGATCCGGGTTATCGCCCTCTTCCGCGATGCCCGCAGTATCCGCCCAGCGCAGGTAGGTCTCGTCAAACAGGTTGAAGACGCCGATATCGAGCTGGAGATTGTCGAGAAGGTCGACATGGGCGAGCAGATCGAGAACCTGGTAGCTGTCCGATGCCAGCCGGGGACCATCGATGTCGCCCGGGTCCTTGTCGGCGGCGTAGGTCCAGACCAGCTCCGCATCCCAGCGCGCCTGCGGTGGCGCCCAGCGCAAGCCGACGACCGCGTTGAACGGATCCACCGTGTTCACCGGTACGCCGTTATCGTCTTCGCCCTCGGCCCAGGCCGCGGCTGTCTCCAGCGAGAAGGCGGAAAGGCCCGGGGCAAGGGCACCGAGGCTGAAGCGGCCGCGGAACTCGAGGCCCTGGATCTCGACGGCGCCGCGATTCACCGACTGGAAAGTCAGCAGACCGTCGCGGGGGTCGATGCCCCCCGTGGCCAGGAAGGCCGGAGCAATGGCATTGGCCTCGATGAAATTGTCGTAGTCCGTACGGAAAGCGGCGAACTGCGCCTGCCCCCAGGCGCCGTTCAGCCTGAGGCCCAGTTCCATACCTTCGCTGGTCTCGCTCTCGAGGCTGGGCGCGGCGATGGACTTGTAACCGCCCAGGAAGTTGGAGAAGCCCACGTTGACATCATCGTAGGGCGGTGCGCGGAAGCCCTCGCTGTAGCGTGCCCAGGCCGATACCGCGTCCGTGAAGCGGTAGAGCGCGCCGAGCTTGAGCGTGAGGTCCGAATCGTCGTAGTCCTCCGGCGGGGCGACGCCCGGATTGCCGGCAAAGTAGAGTTCATCGGCGGAAACATCCGCGCTGTAGTCGTCGTAGCGCAGGCCCGGCGTTACCCGCAGGCGGCCATCCAGCATCACGACCTCATCCTGCAGGAAGAAGGCCCGGTTCTCGACCACCGTGCTGGGGAAATCCCGTGTCGGCAGGGGGTTGAATTCGAACTGGGGCGCGCCGGTGGCAACGTCGAAGGTCCCGCCGTCGCGGATGTTCTCATTGTCGGTGCGGTACCAGTCGATCCCCGCCGTGAGCGTGTGCTCCGCGCCGCCGAAGGACAGGGAGCGCGTGCCTTGGGCGAACAGCCCCTGGATCTCCTGCTCGAAGGTCGAGAAGCGCTGCCGCGTCTGCGCGACAAAACCTGGCGCGGTGCGCTCCTCGAAGGTGGCCTGGAAGGTATCAGAGGTCTGCTGATACAGCGTGACCCGGGCCGAATCCACCAGGCCACCGGCGTTGTCGTAGCGGTACTCCAGGCTGTAGCGCTCACGCTCGCGCTCATCGCTGGACACGCGCGTGTCTGTCACCGTGCCGCGTACCACGGTACCGAAATCTGACAGTAGGGTCGTAGCGACCGTGCTCTCGAAGCGCTCGAGGCCGAGGATCAGTTCATGGCCCTCGGCGGGCATGAACGCCAGCTTGGTGCCCAGGGTTTCCGTATCGATGGCCTGCGGGTCCGCTTCGCTGCGCCCGGGGCCGTTACCGCCGATGCTGCCGCCGGTCTCGGTCTCGTCACCGGTGCGGTAGGTGTAGTTGATGAGAGCCGCGAAGCGGTCGCCGCCATAGGCGCCGGTCACCGCGCCGATGTAGCTGTTGTCCTCGCTCGAGTAGCCGGTCTTGAGCCCCAGGTAGGCGGGATCGCCATCGGCCAGGTACTCCCTCGGCGAGCGGGTGGTGATGGCAACCACGCCGCCGAGCGCGTCACTGCCGTAGAGCGTCGAGACCGGGCCCCGGGCGATCTCTACCCGGGACACCGTATCGACATCGACGAAATCCCGCCGCGCCGACAGGAAGGGGCCGAAGGAGAACTCCTCGGGCATGCGGATACCGTCGACCATGGTGAGGACCCGGTTGCCGCCGACGCCCCTGATCGTGAAACCCTCGAGACCGAAACGGCTGCCGGTACCGCCGACGCTGACCCCGGGTTCGTAGCGCACCAGGTCCTGGATGTCGCGCACTACCTGCCGCTCGATGTCCTCGCGGCCGTACACGGAAATCGTGGCCTCCACTTCATCAAGGGTGCGCTCCGTGCGCGTGCCGACAACCGTGACTGTTTCGATGGCGGGCAGCCCCTGCCGCCCTCCCTGACCGGGGTCGGGTGATGCGCATACACCCGTAAAGGGCAACAGGACGACGCCGAGGCAGGACCAGGGACGGCGGGGCAGGGGAACCGGGTGGGGCACGGGAAACCTCCGTTCTCATATGCAAATACGAATTAGACGCATTTGATTAAAGATTACACTTTCCCGGCTGTCAAGTGGCCCGCGCCGCCCGACGCACTTTCCGTCTTCGCGCCTGCTGCGTATGATTCTCATTTTCTTTTTGGAGATCCTCAGCCCCGTGCCAGCCCCTACCGTCGGCCGCCGCTCCGCGAGCCGGCCACCAACGCTGCGCAAGCGCCTGTTCAGCTGGCACAGCTGGGCGGGCTTCCAGCTCGCGCTACTCAGCTTCACCGTTCTTCTCTCCGGAACCCTCGCGGTCGTCGGAGACGAGATCGACTGGCTACTGGACGAGAATCGTCGCATTGAGCGCTACCAGGGGCCGCCCGCCTGGACCGCTATGCAGGCGACGGTCCGGGAGCGATACCCGGACCTGCCGGTGCAGGCGCTGACCCTTGGGGAATTGCCGACCATGGCGGCACAGGCGCGTCTCCGCCTGGCAGACGGACGGCCGCGGCGCCTGTTCCTTGATCCGGCAACCGGCGCGGCGCTGGGCGAGGGACACTGGCTGTCGGCCCAGCGCCTGCTGCGGGACTTTCATCGCTATCTGTTCATCCTGCCCTCCGGCCTCGGGCTGCCCATCGTTACCGTGGTTGCGGTAATCCTCGCCGTACAGCTGGTGACCGGCCTGGCCACGGTCCGCAAATGGGCCCGGGGACTGCTAACCCTCCGTGCCAACCGGGGCATCCGTGTGTTCCTCGGCGATTTCCACCGCAGCGCCGGCCTCTGGGCAAGCTGGTTCACGGCTCTCATGGTGGTGACCAGCCTCTGGTACTTCGCCGAGTGGGTCCTGCACAGTACCGGCGGGCGTGCCGCGGCGCCGATCGCTGCCATCAGTGCCCCCGCTGCATCCCCGCCCCCGCTGCGCCCGCTCGGCGAATACGTCGCAGCGGCAGAAAGGGCCTACCCCGGCTTCCGCGCCACGAGCATCCTGTTTCCCGACGGGCGCCGGGCACAGCTGGTCATCACGGGCCGTGCGGGCGACTGGCTCGTGCGGGACCGCGCCGCCCGTGTCACGATCGACGCGGCAACCGCCCGGGTGCTTGCCGTGCAGCGCCCGGAGTCGCTGACGACCCTCGAGTACCTTGCCGACCTCGCCGACCCCTGGCACTTCGGCGACGTGGGCGGCCTCGCAACGAAACTCCTCTGGTTCGTCTTCGGCCTGCTGCTGACGGCCTTGTCGGCTACCGGCGTGTGGTTGACCTGGCGGCGCACCCGGGCAGGCGCGAGCCGCTGGCACGCCCTGTCTGGCGGTGTACTGCTGCTGTCCGCCGTATTCGGCAGCGGTTATGTGCTCCGCTACCTCGGGTAACGCTTGCACGCGCCCTGGCGCCGGGCCAACCGCTCGATAGCGTTATTGAGATTTATTTGCATTTGCTGCCCCGTGCGCTACGCTCAGGGAGAGTCAGGGAAAGAAAGCCACCGAAAAGAAAGCCACTGAGGAGGTCTCCATGAGCAGACATTCCGCGACCGAAGCGGCCGGCCGCAGACCCGCCCCCTCCTTCGTGGATTGGCCCTCTACGCCCGGTGCTGCTCCCGGTGCTGCGGGCAGCGCACCGGCCACCGGGTGGAGGACACCAAGGGTGCGTCTTCCCGCCAGCGGCGGCATCGGCTGGCTACTCACCCTGCTGGCCCTGTTTGCCCTGTACGCCGCGAGCTGGCGCTACTTCCCTTACTGAGCGGGCCGCTCAGGACATCGCCGGCAGCTAGTAGCGGACGCCGGCAGGCACCGTGTAGTTCTCCAGCACCTGCACGTAGTTTGCGCGGGCGTAGGCGGCCGGGTCCGGCGCGTGCTCGCAGCTCAAGCTGCCCTTCAGCTGCGTGACCGAGTCGTACTCGCGCTCCTCCAGCCAGCGCCCCAGGGCGTCCAGCATCGCAGCCAGGGCCACGGGGCCCTCGCGGAGCAGCACACTGCACAGGTGGACCACGTCCGCACCGGCGAGCAGGGCTTTCAGCGCGTCGTCGACACAGTGGAAGCCGCCGGTCACCGCAATCCCGCAGCGCGTGTGGCCGCGCAGCATGGCCGTCCAGCGCACGCGCAGGAGCGCTTCCTCCGCGGTGGACAGGGCGAGCCGCGGGACCACCTCGAGGGTTTCGAGATCGATGTCCGGCTGATAGAAGCGGTTGAACAGCGCCACACCGCGCACGCCTTCCCGCTCCAGGCCCCGCACGAGGTCCAGGGGGGCGGTGAACTGCGATGACAGCTTCACCGCAACCGGCAGGCGCACCGCGGCCACGAGACTGCGGGCGATGGCGAGGTAGCGCGACTCCACGCGCTCGGCGGTATCGGCCGGGTCCCCGGCGAGGTAGTAGCTATTCAGTTCCAGGGCGTCGGCCCCCGCCTCCGCAATGGCCGCCGCATGGCCGAGCCAGCCCCCGTCCGTCGTGCCGTTGAGGCTGGCAATGACCGGGATCTCCAGTGCCTCCTTGAACTGCCGCAGGCGCTCCAGGTAGGCCTCCTCGGTACTCTGGTAGCGTGCCGGCAGGGGACGGAAGCTGTCTGCTTCACCGTGGCCGATCCCCTGGTCGTCCAGGAAGCGCGTGAGGCGCTCTTCCTCGGCGATGATCGTCTCCTCGAACAGCGAGGGCAGGACAATGGCTGCCGCCCCGGCATCCTCCAGGCGCCGGGCGCTGTCGAGATCGCCGGTGAGCGGCGAAGAGGATGGTACCAGCGGGTTCTTCAGGGGAAGGCCGAGATAGGCGCTGCTCAGGTCTGCCATGTCACTCACGCTCCTTGCTGCTGCTCTCGACCTGCTTGCGCCGCTGCGCCCTTGCCGCGCTCAGGGTCTCCCCCTCGCTCCAGTCCAGCGCGGCCAGCTGCCGGTAGTGCTCGAAGCGCGTGTCGATCTCGCGCTGGGCCTGGGCCGCGAAGGCCTCGGCAGCATCCGGGTGGCTGTGCCAGAGCATGCTGAAGCGCGTCTCCGACTCCATGTACTGCCGGTAGGGGACGCTGGGCGCCTTCGAGTCCAGCTGCAGCGGGTTCTGGCCCTTGGCCAGGCGCTCCGGGTTGAAGCGGAACAGGGGCCAGTGGCCGCTTTTCACGGCGAGGTCCTGCTGGTGGTGGTTGTTCGACAGGTCGACGCCGTGGGCGATGCAGGGGCTGAAGGCGATGATCAGCGACGGCCCCGGGTGCGCCTCGGCCTCGAGGAAGGCCTTCAGCGTCTGCGTGTCCTTGGCGCCGTAGGCGACGTGGGCCACGTAGACGTCCGGGTATTCCATGGCGAGCAGGGCGAGATCCTTCTTCGCCACCGCCTTGCCGCCGGCGGAGAACTTGGCCACGGCCCCCCGCGGCGTCGCCTTCGAGGTCTGGCCGCCGGTGTTGGAGTAGACCTCCGTGTCCAGCACGAGGATGTTGATGTCCTGCCCGGAGGCCAGCACGTGATCGACGCCGCCGAAGCCGATGTCATAGGCCCAGCCGTCGCCGCCGACGCACCAGACCGACTTGCGACAGAGGTTTTCCGACAGCTCCGCGAGGTTCGCCGCGGCCTCGCCGTCGAGCCCCGCCAGGGCCTCGCGCAGGGTGGCGACGCGCTGGCGCTGCTCGAAGATGCCCGCCTCGTCACTCTCGTCCGCGTCGAGGATCGCGTCGACCAGGGCCGGGTCCAGCCGCTCCCGCAGCGTCGCCAGTAATTCCCGCGCATGCACGGCCTGCTGGTCGATGGCCATGCGCATGCCGAGGCCGAACTCCGCGTTGTCCTCGAAGAGCGAGTTGTTCCAGGCCGGGCCGCGCCCTTCCCCGTTGGCTTTCCAGGGCGTGGTCGGCAGGTTGCCGCCGTAAATGGAGGAGCAGCCGGTGGCGTTGGCAATCACCATGCGGTCGCCGAAGAGCTGGCTGGCGAGCTTGAGGTACGGCGTCTCGCCGCAGCCCACGCACGCGCCGGAGAACTCGAACAGCGGCTCCAGCACCATGGCGCCGGGTATGGTCCCGGTCTTGAGCGCCGGCCGCGGGTACTCGGGCAGGCCGGTGAAGAAGGTCCAGTTGTCGCGCTCATCGTCCCGGAGCGGCGCCTGCGGCGCCATGTTCAGGGCCTTGTGGCTGGCATTGGACTTGTCCCGGATCGGGCAGATGTCCACGCAGAGCGTGCACCCGGTGCAGTCCTCCGGGGCCACCTGGTAGCTCATGAGCGTGCCGTCCGGATAATCCTTGCTGCGCGTGGGCACGGCCTTGAAGGTCGGCGGCGCATCGCCCATGACGCCCGCATCGAAGACCTTGGCGCGGATCGCCGCATGCGGGCAGACCAGGGCACACTTGCCACACTGGGTGCAAAGATCCGCATCCCACACCGGGATTTCCAGCGCGAGGTTGCGCTTCTCGAGTGCGGCAGTGCCCACCGGGAAACTGCCGTCGTCCGGCATGGCGCTCACGGGGATCAGGTCGCCCTGCCCCGCCATGATCCGGCGGGTGACGCGGACGACGAAGCTGTCTTCCTCCGCCGGGGCCTCCTCGGGCGCCTGCGGCATTGCGGTGCCCACGGGCACTTCGTGCAGCCCGGCCAGGGTGGCATCGATGGCCGCGAAGTTCACCTCGACGATGCGCCGGCCCCGGCGCCCGTAGGTCTTCTCCACCGCGTCCTTGATGGCGGTGATGGCCTCGTCCCGCGGCAGCACGCCGGAAATGGCGAAGAAACAGGTCTGCATGATCGTGTTGATGCGCTTGCCGAGACCGCACTCGGCCGCCACCTGGTAGGCATCGATGCAGTACAGCGACAGCCCCTTGGCGATGACCTGCCCCTGAACGTCGGCCGGCAGGCTGTCCCAGAAGCGCTCCGGCGGTTCCGGCGAATTGACCAGGAACACGGCGCCGGGCGCGGCGCGGGACAACAGGTCGACGCTGCCGAGGAAATTCGGCTGGTGGCAGCCGACGAAGTCCGCGCTGTCCTCCTCGATGAGATAGCTGGAACGGATCGGCCGGGGTCCGAAGCGCAGGTGTGAAACGGTGGTGGCGCCGGATTTCTTCGAGTCGTAGACGAAGTAGCCCTGGGCGTGGAGCGCCGTGGCCTCGCCGATGATCTTGATGCTGTTCTTGTTCGCACCCACGGTGCCGTCGCTGCCGAGCCCGTAAAAAAGCGCCTGGAAGCAGCCCTCATGGGCATCGGTGCGGAAGCCATCGTCCCAGGGCAGGCTGCTTCCGCTCACGTCGTCGTGAATGCCGATGGTGAAGCCGTCGGCCGGCGTTTCCCTCACGAGTTCGTCGAGCACCGCCTTCACCATGCCCGGGGTGAATTCCTTGGATGACAGGCCATAGCGGCCACCGACCACCCGGGGCAGGGCCGGGAGGCGGCGCTCGCCCATGGCGTCGCGGGCCAGCGCCGCGACCACGTCCTTGTAGAGCGGCTCGCCGTCTGCGCCCGGCTCCTTGGTGCGGTCGAGCACGGCAATGGCCCGGGTCGTCACCGGCAGCGCCGCCAGCAGCGCCTGCGCGTCGAAGGGCCGGTAGAGACGGACCTTGAGCACCCCCACGGGCTCGCCCTGGCGGACGAGGTAATCGACCGTCTCCTCGGCCGCCTCGGCGCCGGAACCCATGAGCACCACCACCCGCTCCGCCGCCGGGTCGCCGACGTAGTCGAAGAGCCGGTACTGGCGACCGGTGAGCGCGGCGAAGGCATCCATGGTGTCCTGGACCAGGCCCGGGAACGCCCTGTAATAGGGATTGACCGTCTCCCGCGCCTGGAAATACACATCGGGGTTCTGCGAACTGCCGCGCAGCACCGGGTGCTCCGGCGACAGGGCCCGGCGGCGGTGAGCATGCACGGCCGCTTCGTCGATGAGGGCGCGCACCGTCTCCTGCGACACCGCGGCCAGCTTGGCCACCTCGTGGGAGGTGCGGAAGCCGTCGAAGAAGTGCAGCACCGGGACGCGGCCGCGAAGGGTGGCTGCCTGGCTGATGAGCGCCATGTCCTGCACTTCCTGCGGGCAGTTCGCCGCCAGCATGGCAAAACCCGTGCTGCGCGCCGCCATCACGTCGCTGTGGTCGCCGAAAATCGACAGCGCCTGGCAGGCGAGGGAGCGCGCAGCGATGTGGAACACCGTCGGCGACAGCTCACCGGCAATCTTGTACATGTTGGGCAGCATCAGGAGCAGCCCCTGGGACGCAGTGAAAGTGGTGGTCAGCGCACCGACCTGCAGGGCGCCGTGGATCGCGCCGGCGGCGCCGGCCTCGCTCTGCATTTCCACCACCCGGGGCACGCTCCCCCACAGGTTCTGCCGCCCCTGCGCCGACCACTCGTCGGACCACTCGCCCATGGGCGAGGCCGGCGTAATCGGGTAGATGGCGATGACTTCGCTGGTGAGGTGAGCGATCCGGGCCGCCGCCTCGTTACCATCGATGGTGAGAGTGCCTGCGGCATCCATGGCCGCCTCCCGGGACTGCGAATGACGCCTCTATGCTCCTCCCGGAACCGAGGCCGGGGCATTGACCTCGGTCAGGAATCGGGGCAATTGGCCAGGGAGCCGCCTCACGGTCGTCCGAGGGGGTGGATGGCGGGCGTGAGTCCCAGGGCAGACAGCCGGGCGCGCACCTCCGCCTCGTAGACCGGGTTCATGAGTATGACGTGGTCCGGCGGCGCCGCCCGAAGCGCCTCCGGTGCCATCACCGGCTGCCCGGCCCCGGCGACGAAAGCCCCCTGCTTGTAGGGGTCGATATCGACGACGCCCGCGACGTAGCCGGCCCCGTCGATAACGCAGAGAAAGGCGCTCGCCTTGGAACCACCGCCCCAGAGCACGACGCGTTCCCTGGCGGCCCGGCACCGCGCCAGGAAAGCGGACCAGCGGGCGCGGTGCTCCTCGACCCGCTCGCTGAAAACCTCTACCGGGGCCTGGATATGCCGGCTGCCTGCGGCTTCCGGCACGGCACCGGCTGCCGCTACCGGGCGGGCGAGCATCAGCAGGTACTGGTCATCGTAGTCGAGCCACAGGTCGACCGGCGCAAAGCCCGCGCGGCGGAACAGCCCGTCCAGCGAGGCCAGGGTGAAGTAGCTGCAATGCTCGTAGTAGACATCCCAGAAGGCGCCTTCGCCGAGGATGCGGGCCGTGTCGGGCACCTCGAAGAAAAGCAGCGGCGACGCCTTGCCGATGGCTTTGCGCAGTTCCTCCAGGAAGTCGCGCACGGGACCGATATGCTCCAGCGTGTGTCGGCAGGCGATGACGTCGGCAGCGTGGATTCCCCGGGCCCCCTCCCACAACGCGGGCTCGACCTGCCAGCGTTCACCCTCCCCGTCACCGGCCCGGCCCGGGACGAAGGTCGGATCGTAGCCGATGCCGACGTTGTCACCGCGACTGCACAGGGCCGCCAGGAACTCGCCCTTGCCGCAACCGATCTCCAGCACGCGCTGCCCGCACACGCCATGCGCGGTAACCAGCCGCTCCACCAGGCCCGCCAGCCAGGCGCTGAAGGTGGGCGAGCGGCCCTGGCTTTCCTCGCAGCGGGCCGAATAACGGTGCACGGAGGGGTCGAAGGCGCGATTGAAGATGAAGCCGCAGCGGTGGCAGAGCGCGAGCTGCAGGGGACGGCGGGGAAAGGTGAGTGCCTCGTCCCGGCTAGCCATCAGGCGGGTGGAATGAACAGGCAGCGCCGCCACCCGGTAGAAGTCCCGGAGGTCGTCGCCGCTACACGCCGGGCAGCGATCAGCCACAGCCCGGGCCCAGGATCTGCAGCTCCGGCAGGGGCACGATCAGCCGTCCTCCCCCGGCGAGATAACCGGCGAGCTGCCCGGCGATCTCCCGCTTGAGGTTCCAGGGCAGCAACAGCAGCGCGTCGGGCGGCGAGGCGGTGAGATGTTCGACCGGGTAAACCGGCAGGTGGACCCCGGGCACCCGGCGGCCGTGCTTCGGCGGCGCCCGGTCGACCACGTAAGCCAGCAGCCGTGCGGACTCACCGAGGCTGTTGAGCAGGATGGTTCCTTTGGCAGCGGCACCGTAGGCCGCCAGAGAAAGGCCGCGGGCGGCGAGCTCGCGCAGGCAGCGGTCGAGGGCGGCAACGCGCACCTCCACCGCGTTGGAGAAGCGCGCCCAGGCTTCGGGTTCAAGCACCCCGGAGCGGGCCTCCAGCGCCAGCAGTTCCGCCGCGGCTTCCGAGCGCCCCGGTTCGCGGCCGGCAAGCACGCGGAGGGAGCCACCGTGGCTGGCAAGGCGCCGGGCATCCTGCAGGTGAAGGCCGTGGCACGCGAGCAGCCGTTCGAGGGCGTGCAAGGAAAAATAGCAGCGGTGCTCGTGATAGACCGTGTCGAACTCGCAACGCTCGAGGAGCGCCTGCGCGTGGTGGGTCTCGATGAGGAGTCGCCCGCCCGGGCGCAGGAGCAGGGCCATGCCCGCGAGGAGGTCATGGGGGTCGGGCACATGCGCCAGCACGTTATTGGCCACCACGAGGTCGGCCGCGATGCCTTCCGCAAGCAGACGGCGGGCCATCGCCAGCGAGAAGAAGGCTTCGCGGGTGTCGATGCCGAGCTCCCGGGCGCGGGCCACGGCAGCCGGCGCCGGGTCGACGCCCAGTACGGGGACACCGAGCTCCCGGAACCAGCGCAGGAGATAGCCGTCATTGCTGGCGACCTCCACCACCCGGCTGGTGGCTCCCAGCCCGAAGCGCGCCACGGCGTCCCGGGCGAAGGACCGGGCGTGGGCGAGCCAGCTCTCGGAGCAGGACGCAAGGTAGGGAAAGTCGGCGTCGAAAAGCGTCTCGGCCGCGGGCAGGCCGCCCGGCGGCTCCAGCAGCTGCACGAGGCTGCAGGCTGCGCAGAGCACCAGGCGCTGGGACCAGCGCCGCTCTGTCTCCGCGGTCTGACCGGAGGCCAGGAAGGCATTCGGTGCCGGCATGGGCCCGTAGTCGCGCACCGGGTGCAGCCCCCGGCGACCACAGCCACGGCAGTGCCCGGCCCCCGCCGCGGCCGCAAAGTCCATGGCCCCGATGCCCGGGGGCTCAGGCGGGGCCGGCAAGTGCAGTGCTCCGCGGGCGCAGCGCAGCGTCCAGCTCGCCGGCCGCGAGCCGCCGGCGCAGGTGTGCCAGGCGCTGGTAGCGATGGCCCTCAAAGTCATCCCGCGACAGGCCGACGCGCCGGTAGTGCTCGAGCAGGTCATCGATGCCCTCGCGCACGGTCCACTGCGGCTGCCAGCCCTCGAGCGTCGTTTCCGCCCGGCGGCAATCGACCCGGTAGCTGCGCGCGTCCACCGGGGCGCCCTCCGCCATGGCGGCGCCGGCGCCGGGAACTGCGGCGGCGACCAGCCGGGCCACCTCATGCACGCGGTAGTTCTCCGCCGTGCGGCCGATGTTGAAGGCCGTGCCATGCACGTGGTCCCGCGGCGCCTCGAGCGCTGCGACAAAGGCGTCGGCCACGTCCTCGACATGGACCAGCGGGCGCCAGGCGAGCCCCCGGCTCTTGAGGAAAACCCGCCCCGTGGTCAGCGCCCACGCGACCAGGTTGTTGACCACGAGGTCGAAGCGCAGGCGCGGGCTGTAGCCGTACACCGTCGCATTGCGGAGAAAGACCGGGCTGAACCCGTCCTCCGCGAGGGGAGCGATCCCGCGCTCCGCATCGACCTTCGAGCGCCCGTAAGGCGTGACCGGGCGAAAGGGCGCGTTCTCATCCAGGAAGTCGTCTCCGGCGGCGCCGTAGAGGCTGCAGGACGAGGAGAATACGAAGCGGCGCACGCCGGCCTCCCGGGACAGCCGGGCAAGGCGGACGCTGGCCCTCGCGTTGATCGCATCGGTGAGGGCCGGGTCCAGGTCACCCAGGGGGTCATTGCAGAGCCCCGCCAGGTGGATCACCGCGTCAAAGCCGGCGAGCTCCGCCACCGCGAGGTCGCGTAGATCGCGGCCGAGGTTCGGGCAGGGGGCGGGCTCGGCGCCGAAGCTGCACGCGGCGAAGAGATCCGTATCGCAGCCGACGACGCTGTGGCCCCTCGCCCGCAGCCGCGGCACCAGGCAGCTGCCCAGGTAGCCGAGATGCCCGGTGACGAGGACCCGCTGCACCTTCAGCTGATCGACCATGCTGGCAGCAGGGTTTCAGTCATGCCGTCGACCAGGGCGCCGCCCCGGCGTCCCAGAGCCGCTTCAGCAAGGCGAGGTCCCGCGGTGTGTCCACGCATTGCCAGAAGCCGCGGTGCCGGAAGGCCATCAGTTCGCCGTCCCGCGCAAGGCCCTCGAGCGGCGCGCGCTCGAAGGCCGTCCGGTCGCCCTCGATGTAATCGAGGACGCCGGGCTCTAGCACGAAAACCCCGCCATTGATCCAGCCCTCGGCGGCCTGGGGCTTCTCGGAGAACTCAACGACCCGGTCGCCGTCAAACTCGAGGTGCCCGAAGCGCGCCGGCGGCCGCACGGCAACCACGCTCGCCAGCCTGCCGTGGGCCTCGTGGAAGGCAAGCAGCGCCGGCAGGTCGATATCGTGCACGCCGTCCCCCCAGGCCAGGAGGAAGCGCTCCTCACCGAGGAAGGACCCGAGGCGCCGGACCCGGCCGCCGGTCTGCGTGCGCAGGCCGGTCTCCACGAGATCCACGTCCCAGTCCGGCACGGGCTCACCGTGACGCTCGAGGCGATTCCGCTTCAGCGACAGGCTCACATGGCCGTGCAGCCGGGCGAGGTCGGCAAAGTACTGCTTGATGATATCGCCCTTGTAGCCAAGGGCGATGGAAAAGTCCCGGAACCCGTGGCGGGCGTAACCCCCCATGATGTGCCAGAGCAGGGGCCGGCCACCGACGTCGACCATGGGCTTGGGCTTGCTCTCGGTCTCGCTGCCGAGGCGCGAACCGACCCCCCCGGCAAGAATGGCTACTTTCATCGTGCTCCCCCGGCCAGTTCGCGCAGCAGCAAGCTGGCATTGCGCGGGCCCGTATGATGCCGCGCCAGCGGCCAGCGCAACAGGCAACGATAGCAGGCAAGCCGCTCGCCGGGTGCCAGCTCCGCACCGCGCACGGCGCGCGCGTACTCCAGCCAGCGGCGCCAGGTGTGACGGACACCACGGCCCGAGGCACGCGGGTCGAACCAGGCGCGGCGCTCGTCTTCGTCCTCGAAGCGGTGAATCGACGCCTCGGCGTGCTCGCGGCGTTCGAAGAGGCGCTCCGCCACAAGCACCACCTTACCGCTCAGGCTGAGCTGCGCCAGCAGGTTGCGGTCCGCACCGACCCAGTCGCCGTGGCGGACCGTGCCGAGCAGCACGTCGCGGCGCATGACTCCGAACACGGCACTGCAGATATGGGGCGTGCTGATCGCGGTCCAGAAGCGTTCGGCGGGGGTCTCCTGGTCGAAGGCACGCTCCTGCGCGTAGCGGCCCTTCACCCGGCCGCGCTCATCGATGCCGTCGCTCAGCGTGTGGCAGAGGACGACGTCGGGCCGGCGATCGAGGACGTCGATACAGGCCCTGAGGAACCCCTGGCGGCAGACATCGTCATGTGCCGCCCACTTGAAATACTCGCCCCGCGCCTCCTCGAGCGTGCGGTTGTAGTTTGCGGCGGCGCCGAGGTTTTCCGGCTGGCGGAGGTAGCGTACCCGGTCGTCGCCCGCCGCGAAGACACGGCAGATCTCCGCGGTGCGATCGGTGGAGGCGTTGTCCGCGATGATCAGTTCGAAGTCGCGGAAGTCCTGGTCGAGCAGGCTGCCGAGGGCGGCGGCCAGGTAGTTCTCACCGTTATACACCGGCAGGCCGATGCTCAGCCGCGGTGCGCCTTCCCCGCCGATGGCGCCGCTCACCGGCGCAGGGCTCCTGCCTGCCGGCTCACCTCCCGCACCGCGTCGAGGCGGGCGGCGCGCTGCTCGCAGGCGGCGGCTTCCTCGTCCTCGCCCAGGGCGCGGCAGGTACGCCCGAGGGCGCGCCATGCCTCCCGGTGCCCGGCATCGAGGGACAGGCAGGTGCGCAGGACATCGGTGGCCAGCGGCAGTCTGTCCTGGCCGAGGAGCGCCTCGGCCAGGGCAAAATGGGCCTCGGGCCGGGCCCGGTCGAGGTCGATGGCCTCCAGCGCCGAAGCGATCGCGTCCTCCCAGCGGCTTCCGGCGAGAGCGACCCGGGCGAGGCCCAGGCAGGCCGCGGCGCTCTCCGGGTCACGCTCCAGGGCCTTGCGGAAGGCACGCCCGGCCTCGTCCCAGCGCTCGAGGGCGAGGTAGACGCGGCCGATGGCGAGGTGAACCCCGGGGCGCATGCCCTCGCTCTGCTCGGCCCGGAACAGGTTGGCCAGGGCCCGGTCGTGCTCACCGGCGGCGAGTTGCAGCTGCGCCAGCTGGATGCGCTCGTAGGGCCGCGGGTCGGCGTGGTCGACCACTTGCTCGAGAAGCGCCCCGGCACCGGCCCGGTCGCCGCAGGCCCGCAGGCAGCGGGCGAGGTGCAGGCGCACCCGGTCGTCGTCCGGCCGCGCCCTGTAGACACGCTCCAGCAGCCCTCGCGCCGCCCGCGGGCGGCGCGCATCGAGGGCGGCGATGGCGAGGTTGAAGTCGCGGTCCGTGCGCGCATCCTCCGGGGTGCCGAGATCGTCGTCCCCGGCGCCGTCCAGCCAGCGCTGCTGCCGGGCGCTGACCAGCGCCGTGCCGCGCTCGCCGGGGGTCAGCGACTGGCCGGCACCCCGAAGGGGAACCAGCTCGTAGCTGCCTCGGGGCGCAACCTCGGCAACCCCCGGCATCATCTCGCGCAGGCTCCGCCCCGGCAGGTCCGCCGCGCCGGGCACACCCAGCAGCGCCAGTGCCGTCGGCACGACGTCGAGGAGCCCCGCACCCTGCACCGCCCCGCCGGCCTCGATAGCGGGACCCGCCGCGGCAAAAAGTCCGTGCTCGCGGTACCAGGGCACGCCACCGCGCTGCTCGAAGGCCGTGCGCGCATCCTGCGGCCGCAGGTCGCCGGCCTGCATCCCGCGCTCCGACACCAGCAGCACCGCCGTGTCTTCGGTACAGGCATGATCGAGCAGCGCGCCGAACAGGAGGTCGAGATAGCGGCACGCGGCATCCAGCGTGCCGCGGTAGCGCTCGAAACGGCCGTCGGGGAGGTAGGGAAGCTGCGGCGGACGGCAGGCCATGAACGGTGGGCCGAGCAGCTCGAGCAGGTCGTAGCGGACCATGCCGAGCCGCCAGTCGTCGGCGGCGAGAAGCGCCATGGCAGCGGCGTGCACGTTGACGTTGCGCGCCAGGGAGAGCGCCAGCTGGGTCAACATCGGATCCGCTTCGGCCTCGGCGGCTTCCCGGTCCGCGAGGAAGAAGTCCATCTCCTCGGCGAAGAAGTGCATCGGCGAAAGGCGGCTGCCGGCAAGCTCTTCGCCCCTGGCCAGCGGCCGGAAGCTATCGGCCGGTGGTGCCTCGAGCGCATCATCGCCGCCACGCCGGAGCAGGAAAAAGGCGTCGCTGGCGCAGGCACCGCGGAAGGCCGGCAGAGGGTAGGTCAGCGGCCAGTTCACCACCGCGCTCGCGCCCCCGGCGGTTTCCACGAGATCCCACAGCGCCCGGGCCTGTCGATCCCGGGCGGATACCGGATCCACCCCGCCGCGGGCGTCGGCCACGGTGCCGTGCACCACACCGTGGGAGTCAGCGCGCCGGCCGGTGGCAAGGCTGGTCCAGAGCAGCGGCTGGCACTGCGGCTGCAGCGTACGCAGCCGCCCGCGGGCGCCACGGGCGAGAAAGCGCGAAAGATTGGGAAGTGCCCCCGCGGCGAGCAGGGGCTCAAGCAGCAACCAGTCAGCGGCGCTCCAGCCGACCAGCAACAAGCGCCCAGCCGGCGCCATGGCGTCGGCGATCAGCCCCGTCGATCAGGCGTGGGCGCGTTGCCGCCGATAGAGGGCCAGGCCACCGAGGGCCAGGAGGCCGAGGGACAATGGAATGGCGACGTTACCGGCGGGGACGGCTACCGCTCCCCCGCCGCTCAGGCGGATACAGGTCCCGCTGTCTACCGGTTCACCCGGCTCGCTGCCGAAGCAGGCGGTGACGACATTGGTGACCAGGGAGCCCGCTTCGAACTGTACCTGGATCAGGGCGTTATGCGTCTCCCCGTCAATGTCGAACTGCACCCCGAAAAACCCGCTCTCGCTGACACCGCTGGCGCCGACTTCAAAGGTCGGGTCGTAGTCGTAGGAACAGCCGAGAAAATTGGTGTAGGTATCGAAGGTCTCGCCACCCGACGGAAAAGCGCCGGAGACCAGCGCGGCGTAGCCGTCCGTCGTGTCGGCAACCTGCGTAGCCCCGAGTGCATCCAGCGCCACCCGGCCCGGGCTGGTTGCAGGCGAGTCGCAATCTCCTACTGCCTGCACCTCGAATTCGAAATCGTCGGTACCATCACCGTCGATATCAAAAAGAAAGATATCTAAGGTTTCATCCGGCGTGGTGAAGGTCGCCGGCGCGTTGGGCGACAGCGTTGTCGCCGCATGGGAGCCGGATGCAAACACAGCACTCACCGCTGCGGTGGTGTAAAGGCTCAGTCGTTGCTTGATCAGGTTGCTCTCACGATCGACAGTGGCGTCCATGGCTCCCCCGGAACTCCGTAGCAATATGCGCTGACGCGCTTTTTCTTCCACTCGACTGGCCTGCGACGCTATAGCTGTTTAGCTGTTCCTGCGCCTTGCATCGCAGCGCCCGCCCGCGCTTAATGTAGCCTGTCCGGTGCCGTGCTGCAAACCGGCTGCGAGCCGGGGCAGGCCATTGCCCGTGCGCGCAAACACCCGCAGCGGAGAACCTCTGTGACACTACACGTGCTTTTTGCCTGGGAACTGGGCGGCGGCTTCGGCCACCTCGGGCGCCTCCGGCCCGTGGCAGCGACACTGCTGGCCCGGGGGTGCCGTGTCAGTTTCGCCCTGCGACGCGTGGGCAGTACGGCTTTCCTGCCCCGGGGCTGGCCGGCCTGGGCGGCGCCGGTACCCGACGCCGGCGCGGTCCCGGGCCGCCTGCGCGAACCGGCAAGCTTCGCCGACATTCTCTACAACGACGGTTTTACCATCGACGCGGAGCGTCGCGGTATGGTCCGCGCCTGGCGCACGCTCCTCGACACGCTGCGGCCGGATCTGCTGGTCTGCGACTTCGCCCCCGGGGCCCTGCTGGCCAGCCAGGGCACGGACGTCCCCCGGGCACTGCTCGGCACCGGCTTCGCCTGCCCGCCGGACAGGGTACCCCTGCCGGACCTGCGCGCCTGGCAGGACCACTACCCGGAGCGGCTCAGGCAGACGGAGGCGGCGGTCACGGCGGCGCTCAACGCAGAGCTTGCGGCGCTGGGCGAGGCCCCGGTCAGCGGCGTCGGAGAACTGCATACGCGGGTCAGCGCCAACCTGCTGGCAACCTTCCCGGAGCTGGACCACTACCCCGGGCGTGACGACGCCCCCGAAACGCCCGACTACCGGGGCACCTGGTCCGAGCTGGGCGGCGCGACGCCACCCTGGCCTGCCGGTGATGGCCGCCGGATCTTTGCCTACCTGAAACCCTTTCGCGGCCTCAGCCCGCTGCTCGACCGGCTCGAGGCGAGCGGCGCCGGCGTCCTGGTCTTCACCCGCGCCGCCCTGGACCCGGCCCGCTGGCGGCGGGGCAATCTCGTGCTGACCGATGAACCAGTGGACCTGGAGGCTGCGCTCGAAAACTGCGACCTCGCGGTCTGCCACGGCGGCCACGGCACCGTGGCCAGCGCGCTGCTCGCCGGTGTCCCGCTGCTGGTGCTGCCCATCCACGTGGAGCAGTACCACACCGGGCAGCGGGTGGAGGCACTCGGCGCCGGCCGCGCCGCCCCGCTGGACGATGGCGCGGCCCAGCACGAAGCCCTGGACGCCCTCCTCGCGCGGGGCGCCGGCCGGGCGCAGGCGCGACGCTTCGCAGAGCGCTACCGGGACTTCGACGGCGATGCGGCCCTGGCGGGCGTCGCCGACACCCTCGAGCGTATCGCCGCGCGCAGCTAGCCCCGCGGCACCAGCGCCAGCTGCCGGGACTGGGCAACGAAGTGCCCTGCCGCGTCCCAGAGTTCGCCATCTTCCTCCATGAGGCCGCCGGCGATGAAGCGGGTGCTGAAGCGGCAGCGCAGCCAGCCCGGCGCCGGGATGGCGCGCAGATGCGCGGTGAGTTCAACGGTTGGGGTCCAGTTCACCGGCAGGTTGGCGTTGAAGATCGTCGGCGGGAAGGCATCGAGGGCCAGGAGCAGGGCGCAGGCATCGAGGGGCTCGTCATCCAGCAGGCGGAACCAGCCGCGGAAGAGCGGCCGGCCCGAGGGCTTGCCGGCCTTGAAGCCGGCGTCCTCGGGGTGCAGCCGCAGGTCGATGCGGTCCATCATCGCCGGCGGAAAGCCTTCGGGGGCGGCCCGCACCCGCGGGCACTCGTCCGGCGGCGGCAGCTCGGGCGGCTGCTCCTCGATGCGCGCGGGTCCCTCCAGCGCACCGAGATCACCGAAACCGCCGAGCAGGCGCAGCAGCGGTTTCTCCGCGCTGGACAGGGTCGCCGACAGTGTCGCGAAGCGGCGCCCCTCCTTGACCGTTTCGCAATCGATGACCAGCGGCCCCGGGCGCCCCGGCGAGAGGAAGTGCGCACTCAGGGTAACCGGGTGCGGGCGCCCCGATACCGCCAGCATCGCCCGCGCTGCGATCGCCAGCAGGTAACCGCCGTTGGCGTTGCCGACCACGTCCCAGCCCTCGCAGAGCGTAGCGCCGTAGCGTGTCGCGGTGACGGCCTCGACGGCCGTGTCGGCATGAAATCCCATGGGCATCGGTCCTTGGCAGCGCGAGCAGGAGAGCGCAAAGTAGGGTGTTTTCCGGGGACGGTCAATGCAGGGCGGCACCGAGGAGGCCGGCAGCGCTCAGACCCGGCCGCTCCCGGCAACGCAGCCCGGCAACGCAGCCCGGCAACGCAGCCCGGCAAGGAGACACCATGGACCCCGCAGTCGTTCTCTCGTTCTGGTTCGAGGAACTGGCGCCCCGCGCCCGGTTCCGCCGTTCCGACGCGGTCGACGCGGCCATCCGCGAGCGTTTCCTCGACACCCTCGAGGCAGCGGCCGCAGGCGAGCTCTGGCAGTGGCGTGCGACGCCGCCCGGGCGCTGCGCGGAGATCATCGTGCTCGACCAGTTCTCCCGCAATCTTTTCCGCGGCAGCCCCCGCGCCTTTGCCCAGGACGCCATGGCCCTGGCGCTGGCCCAGGAGGCCGTCGCCAGCGGCGACGACCGGCGCATGAATGAGGACCAGCGGTACTTCACCTACATGCCCTACATGCACTCCGAATCCCTCATCGTGCACGATGAGGCGCTGCGCCTGTTCACCGCCCTCGGCAACGCCACTGCCCTGCACTACGAGCAGCGGCACCGCGAAGAGATCGAGCGCTTCGGCCGCTACCCGGGGCGCAACGCCGCCCTCGGCCGGGAGAACAGCGAGGCGGAGACGGCCTGGCTCGCCGCTGGCGGCGGTTTCTGAGCCTGACAGTACTGCGGGGCAGGACGGTGCCCGGTCTCAGGGTCTATACTCGGGGCCCCTCCCGCCAACGACAGAGGAGCGACGTTATGGGTCTTCGCATCAACGACACCATCCCCAACCTGACCGTGGAAACCGACCAGGGGGCCTTCAGCCTGCACGACTTCGTGGGCGACAGCTGGGCGATCCTGTTCAGCCACCCCAAGGACTTCACCCCGGTGTGCACCACCGAGTTCGGCGCCGTGTCCACGCTCGCCCCCGAGTGGGAGAAGCGCGGCACGAAGGTCATCGGCCTGTCCGTGGACGGGGTCGAGGATCACAAGCAGTGGAAGGCCGACATCGAGACCTTCTGCGGCCATCCCGCGGGCTTTCCGATCATCGCCGACGAGAACCTCGAGGTCTCCAAGGCCTTCGACATGCTGCCGGCGGATGCCTACCTGCCCGACGGCCGTACCGCCGCCGACTCGGCCAGCGTCCGCTCCGTGTTCATCATCAGCCCGGACAAGAAGCTGCAGCTGTCCATGACCTACCCCATGAGCGTCGGCCGGAACTTCGCCGAGGTCCTGCGCGCCCTCGACGCCCTGCAGGCCACCTACGGGAATCCGATCGCCACCCCCGCGAACTGGGAGCACGGCCAGGACGTGATTGTCGCGCTGTCCCTGGACGACGACGCGGCGAAGGCAAAGTTCGGCGAGGTCGAGATTCGCCTGCCCTACCTGCGCACCACCAAGATGCCGAGCTAGCGGCCCAGCCCCCCGCGGAGCGCCGGGCGCGGCCAGCGCGCCGCCCCGGCGCCCTCACCACGCCCCGGCGACGGGGCACCCCCCGGACAACCTGGAGGCCACCGTGACCCATGCCAGTGCAAAGAACAGCCTCGATACCCTGACCGATCTGCAGGTCGGCAACCGCAGCTACGGCTATCACAGCCTGCCCCGCGCGGCCCGCCAGCTCGGCGACCTCGAGCGCCTGCCCTACTCTCTGAAGGTCCTGCTCGAGAACCTGCTGCGCCACGAGGACGACGAGACCGTCAGTCGTGCGCACCTCGACGCCATGGCCGCCTGGCTGGACTACAACCGCTCGGACACGGAAATCCAGTTCCGCCCCGCGCGGGTGCTGATGCAGGACTTTACCGGCGTTCCCGCCATCGTGGATCTCGCGGCCATGCGCGACGCGCTCGCCAGCGCCGGCGGCGACCCGGCGAAGATCAACCCGATCTCCCCGGTGGACCTGGTCATCGACCACTCCGTCATGGTCGACGAATACGGCTCGCCCAGGGCCTTCGCCGACAACGTGGCCATCGAGATGCAGCGCAACCGCGAACGCTACGAGTTCCTGCGCTGGGGCCAGCAGGCCTTCAACAACTTCCGGGTGGTCCCGCCCGGTACGGGCATCTGCCACCAGGTGAACCTCGAGTACCTCGCGCGCACGGTGTGGAGCGACGACCGGGACGGCAACCTCATGGCCTTCCCGGACACGCTGGTCGGCACGGACTCCCACACCACCATGATCAATGGCCTCGGCGTGCTCGGCTGGGGCGTGGGCGGTATCGAGGCGGAGGCGGCCATGCTCGGGCAGCCGGTCTCGATGCTGATCCCCGAAGTCGTCGGCTTCCGCATCACCGGGAAGCTGCGCGAGGGCATCACCGCGACGGACCTGGTGCTCACGGTCACCGAGATGCTGCGCAAGCACGGCGTGGTCGGCAAGTTCGTGGAGTTCTTCGGTGACGGCCTCGCCGAGATGCCGGTGGCGGACCGCGCCACCATCGCCAACATGGCGCCGGAATATGGCGCCACCTGCGGTTTCTTCCCGGTCGACGAGCAGACGCTGGCCTACCTGGAGCTGACCGGCCGCGACGCCGACCAGGTCGCCCTCGTGGAGGCCTATTGCAAGGCGCAGGGGCTCTGGCGCGAGCCGGGGCACGAACCGTCCTACTCCAGCGTCCTGGAGCTCGATATGAACGACGTCGAGGCGAGTCTCGCCGGGCCGAAGCGGCCCCAGGACCGGGTGGGCCTCGGCCAGGTGCGCAGCACCTTCGAGCTGCTCATGGAACAGGGCGAGGGCGCACCCGACCAGGACGCCGCCCGCCTCGAGGGCGAGGGCGGCCAGGGCGCCGTGGGCATCGACGCCAGCTACCTGCACGCCAGCAGCCAGGTCTGTGAGCTGGACGGCGAGGCGATGCACGTCAACCCCGGCGCCGTGGTGATTGCCGCGATCACCTCCTGCACCAATACCTCCAACCCCAGCGTGATGATGGCAGCCGGCCTGCTCGCGCAGAAAGCGGTGGCCCGCGGGCTCGCGGTGAAGCCCTGGGTCAAGACCTCCCTCGCCCCGGGCTCGCGCGTAGTGACCGAATACCTCGCCGCCAGCGGGCTCCAGGACGCCCTCGACCAGCTTGGCTTCAATCTCGTCGGCTATGGCTGCACCACCTGCATCGGCAACTCGGGCCCGCTGCCGGAGCCGATCGAGAAGGCGATCGTCACCGGCGACCTGACGGTCTCCTCCGTGCTGTCCGGAAACCGCAATTTCGAGGGCCGGGTACACCCGCTGGTGAAGGCGAACTGGCTCGCCTCGCCGCCGCTGGTGGTGGCCTACGCGCTGGCCGGCAACGTGCGCCTCGACATCAGCAGGGACCCGATCGCCGAAGACGCCGAGGGCAGGCCCGTGTACCTGGCGGACCTGTGGCCGACCCAGGCCGAGGTCGCCGACGCCGTCGCCCGGGTGAGCACCGCCATGTTCCGGGACGAGTACGCCTCGGTCTTCGACGGCGACGCCACCTGGCAGGCCATCCGCGTGCCGGACAGCAAGACCTACCAGTGGTCCGACAGCTCAACCTACATCCAGCATCCACCCTACTTCCAGGGTATGGCGCCGGAGCCCGAGCCCCTCGCGGACGTCGATGGCGCGCGTATCCTCGCCCTGCTCGGGGACAGCGTGACCACGGACCACATCTCGCCGGCCGGTTCCTTCAGCGCCGACAGCCCGGCCGGGCGCTACCTGGTGGAGCGCGGCATCCACAAGCCGGACTTCAACTCCTACGGCTCCCGCCGGGGCAACCACGAGGTCATGATGCGCGGCACCTTCGCCAACGTGCGCATCAGCAACGAAATGCTCGACGGCGTCGAGGGCGGCTACACGCGGCACGTGCCGAGCGGCGAGCAGCTGCCGATCTACGATGCCGCGATGCGCTACGCCAAGGAGGGCACGCCGCTGGTCGTGGTCGCCGGGCGCGAGTACGGCACGGGCTCGAGCCGGGACTGGGCAGCGAAGGGCACCCTGCTCCTGGGCGTACGGGCGGTGATCGCCGAGTCCTTCGAGCGCATCCATCGCTCGAACCTCATCGGCATGGGCGTACTGCCGCTGCAGTTCGCGGAAGGTGAGAGCCGCAAGTCCCTGGCGCTTACCGGCCAGGAGATGCTGTCACTGCGCGGGATCGCCGGCGGCGTCGCGCCGGGGCAGGCGGTCACCCTCGAGGTGAGCTACCCCGACGGCAGCACCCGCTCCTGCGAGCTGAAAGCGCGCATCGACACCGCCAACGAGGCCGGCTACTACGCCGGCGGGGGTATCCTGCACTACGTGCTGCGGCAGCTGATGGCCGCCTGATCGCTCAGGGCGGCGGCAGCGCCTGGGCGGCGAGTTCCGGTATCCGGTCCGCCGCCCAGCTGCCCCGCACACGTTCGGCGCAACCGGCCACCACGCTCTCTTCCACCGACTCCGGAGCGCCCGGCTCCAGGGGATCGAAGTGGAAGATGTACAGGCGCGAGGCAAACTCGACGAACGGCAGCGACGACTCCCCGTAGCGCTCGCCGTGACCGGCCGTGCTGACCACCACCCCGTCGCCCCAGTCCTGGCCACTGTCGTTGTTCGGGTTGAAGAAATACACCCGCATCACCTCGTCCTGGTCGAGGGCAACGCGAAGGATGGTGATCGCGTGCCAGCCGACGAAGCGCGCCGCGCTGTCGGTCACCGCGATGCCCGCCGGCTGGGGATGAATCAGCGGCTGGTTGCCGTTGTAGTAGGGGTGGTAGGAGGCGAAGAAGTGACGCAGGAAGTCTTCGAGGGCCGCCAGCTTGCCGGTGGCCACATCCACATTGATGCGAAAGCCGCGGCCCGCCCACCAGCCGTGGAACTCGGGGTTTACCCAGCAGTGCGGGTCCTCCTGGCGCCCGACGCAGCGCTGCATCATCTGCGCGTAGATCAGGTCAAGGTGCGGCACCACCAGCAGCGACACCGGGTCGAGGTCGAAGCCCAGCACCGGCACCGCCGGCGGGGCGCCCGCGCGCGAGGAAATGCCCTGCCCCTCGAAGTGCATGATGATCTCGTCGTCCCGGGCGGCCCAGGCGACCATCTGCAGGAGATAATCGGGGTCGCTGTAGGACCACATGGACAGCGCCCGCGCCGACTGGCAGGTGGGGTTGTTGCCCTGGCCGATGCCCAGGGGCTGGCCGAGCACGGCGAGCACCCCCGCCAGGAGCCGCTGCTCCGGCGGCGGCTGATCGCCGTACACCTGCAGCAGGCGCTCCCGCGCAGCGGGCGACAGCACCAGCCGCAACTGGCGCCAGAGCGCCGGGGCGACCGGCGGCTGGTAGAGGATGCCGCGCTCCAGCAGCAAGGCCAGGCCGTAGAGGGCCTGGCAGCTCTGCGGATGGATCGCCGCCTCGACCAGCGCGTGCACCAACCCCTGGTAGCAGAGCAGGCAGTCCCGGCCCGTGCTCGACAGCCCCAGCACGTCTGGCAACAGGGTGCCCTGGCCGCTGGCGAGCAGATGCCGGACCGCAACCGCGTGATAGGGAGACACCAGGCCCGTGTCGTGCATGGAGCGGGCGAGGCCCATCACCTCGCCCTGCAGCGTGACAGCGTCCATCGCCGCCAGACGCTCCCCGTAGACGGCGATGCCCGGATCCTCGCTGCAGGCCCGCGTCGGCCCGAAAAGGCTGCTCACCAGCCGCTCGGCGCCGCGGCCGCTGCCACCGAGGTCGATGGACGGGTCCTGCAGGCAGCGCGCGATCTGTGTGATCATCTCGCGGACGGGCTCGACCTGTATGGGCCGCTGCTCGAGGATCCGCCAGATCTCCGCAATGAGTTCGTCGATCACCTGGTCGAAGCCGAGCTGGTCGACCACGTAGGCGATGACCTGCCGGGCAATGGCGCCGAGGCGCGCATCCTGCTGCCGCTCCGCCTCGCCGACGAGACCGAAGAGGATCGACAGGTTCAGCGCGACCACCCGTACCAGGTGGCTGTGCGCGGCGTCCGGGCTCACTGACGGCTGCGCGTAGCTGCCCTCCGCGATCGCGAGGAAGCGAAGCTCGCTGAGCACCTCGATGACCACGGTGGCGGGATCCGGGCTGTGCAGCGCCTGCCGCGCCAGGGCCGGGACGAGCTGTTCCGGGTGGTCCCAGTCCGAGCCGCGGAAAACGCCGGCCGCGTCCAGCGCCGCGATACGCTCCCGCAGCAGGGCGAGTCCGCCCTCTTCCGCCAGCACCTGGCGCGCCGCGTCGAGGACCCGGGGCACCTTCGCCCCGTGCGTCACCCGGCTGGCGCCACCCAGTGCCTCGAGAGCATCGTCGAGACGCCGGGCCCGCAGTGCGAGCCGTTCGGGCAGCTCCTGCTCGATGCTAGCTTGCATGACCGCCAATACCCTCAGACATAGAAGTCCAGTTCCTCCTGGGCCTTGAGCAGGTCGCGCAGCTTGTAGGGGTCATCCCCCTGGAAGTACACGAGCCCCCAGTGCGTGCCGAACGCCGTGCGCTTGGTCACCGTCTCCTCCAGGGGCGGTGTGAGCTCATGGGATTCAAAATAGGGATGATCCTCCGTTTCCGGGGGCATCTCCAGCCGGCTCACCACGCGCCGCCGGGGATAGACACCGAAGCAGCCGGCGTAGGTCTTCGCGTCGACCACCTCTTTCGGGAAGAAAGCCGCGATCTCCTCGGCCGTCGCCTTCGGGTCGAAGGCGAGAATCAGGCCCTGGTAGGCATTGAAGCCGTAGGCGCGCTCCAGCAGTTCGAAGACCTTGAAGCCGGGCGGCCGGTAGGCCACCTCGCCGAAGTACATGGTGCCGTCGCTGGTCACGAAGTATTCCGGATGCAGGAAGCCGAAATCGATGTCGAAGGTCTTGATCAGCAGCTCGATCTGCTGGCGGATCTGGTCGCGGTACTGCTCCAGGTCCGGCGTGGCGGGCACGAAGACCGAGTAACCGAGAGTCACGTACTCGGAGATGTTGAGGAAGGCGATCTTGCCGTCGTGAATCCAGGCCTCCACCGCGAACTCCCAGCCGTCGAGGTGCGACTCCATGAGCACGGGAAACTCTTCCTCCGGGATCGTGTCCACCTCGTCCGGCGTGCGAATGACCCGGTGACCGAGGCAGCCCGCCTTGTCGAAGGCCTTGAGGTGAATCGGGTCGTTCGGGTCGCCGTCGAGCTTGAGGAGCGTCTGGTTCACGCGCTTCAGAAAGCGGATCACGTCGTCCTTGTCGTGGGCCTCCTCGAAGATGCCGACGCGAATGCCGCCGAGCTGGGCCCGGCGCTTCATCAGGGCCTTGTCGCGCAGCAGCATGGCCTGGCCGAAGAGCCGCGGCTTGTCGAGGAGCACGGCGTTGATCGCGCCGGCCCACTCGACCGTTTCCTCGAACAGGGGGATCGCAACATCGACACCCATGTCCTTGAGCGTCTGGGCGATTTCCACTGAGCGATCGTTCAGGCGCTCGAAGTTCCAGGGCAGGTAGGGGATATCGTGGGTCTGGCAGTACTCCTCTGCCCAGTCCGGGGCGACCACGACATAGCGGCGGTCGAACTGGTCCGCCGCCTCGATGGCATTCAGGCTCCAGCCCAGCAGGGCGACATAGCCTTTCTCGGGGTTATAGGAATGCTTGTCATCGGGCATGACTCCTCCAACGTGGGAATGAATCCCCCACCCTAACGAGCGCGGACGCAGATGCCAAATCCTCCCGCCGGCGAGCGCTGGAAAATGGCCCGACTTCGGCTACGGTTATTAGGGCCATCTTCCGAGGAGCGCCGCCATGACCCTGTTGCTCTTTATCATCACTGCTCTCGTTCTCATCTACCGCGGTACCGCGGTGAACCAGGCCCGCACCGTCATCGTCATCGCCACCGGGCTCGGTGTGCTGCTGGACGGCATAGGCACTTTCACCCTGGTGCTCGCCGCCGTTCTCATCGGCGCCGCGCTCCTGCTCATGCAGCCCAATCCGCTCAGGGAGCGGTTCCTGAGCCGCCCGCTGCTCGGCCGCATCCGCAGCATGCTGCCGACGCTCTCGGACACCGAGGCGCAGGCGCTGGAATCCGGCTCCGTGGACTGGGACGGTGAGCTCTTCTCCGGCAGCCCGGACTGGGACAGGCTGCTGAACGCCCGGCCCGCCCAGCTGAGCGAGGCGGAACAGGCCTTCGTCGACGGACCGGTGGAGAACCTTTGCGCCATGCTCGACGACTGGACGATGGTCCACGAGGACTTCGACCTCCCCGCGCCGGTGTGGGAGCAGATCAAGGCGGATGGCTTCCTCGGGCTGATGATCCCCGAGGCCTATGGCGGCAAGGGCTTCTCGCACACGGCCCACTCGGAGACCGTGATGAAGCTGTCCACGCGCAGCGTCTCCGCCGCCGTCACCGTGATGGTGCCGAACTCCCTGGGCCCGGGTGAATTGCTGCTCGAGTACGGCACCGACGAGCAGAAGGACTACTACCTGCCGCGCCTGGCGCGCGGTGACGAGATCCCCTGCTTCGCCCTCACCTCCCCGGTCGCCGGCTCCGACGCCGGCGCCATCCCGGACAAGGGCATCGTCTGCCGCGGCCAGTGGCAGGGCGAGGAAGTGCTCGGTCTCTCCGTAACCTGGAACAAGCGCTACATCACGCTGGCACCGGTGGCGACGCTGATCGGCCTCGCCATCAAGGTCTACGACCCGGACCGGCTCCTCGGCGGCGACGAGGTCGTGGGCGTGACCTGTGTGCTCGTTCCCCGGGAACTGGAGGGCGTGCACGCGGGCGCGCGCCACCTGCCCATGAACACGGTCTTCATGAACGGACCCACCTGGGGCAACGATATCTTCATCCCGCTGGAGCAGGTCATCGGCGGCCGCGAGGGTATCGGCAAGGGCTGGACCATGCTCCTGGAGTGCCTGTCCATCGGCCGTTCCATCTCCCTGCCGGCCCTCGGCACCGGCGCGGGCAAGCTCGCGAGCCTCGCCACCGGCGCCTACGCCTACACGCGGGAGCAGTTCGGCCGCTCCATCAGCGAGTTCGAGGGCGTGCAGGAGGCGCTGGAACCGCTCGCGGGCCACGCCTACCAGATGAACGCCGCGCGCCTGCTCACCGTCGGCATGCTCGATCGCGGCGTGCGCCCCTCCGTGCCCTCCGCACTGCTCAAGTACCGCAACACGGACCTGATGCGCCGGGCCATCAACCACGCGATGGACGTGGTCGCCGGTCGCGGCGTCATCACCGGGCCGCGGAACTTCCTCGCCCGCGCCTACCAGGCGGTGCCCATCGCGATCACGGTGGAGGGGGCCAACATCCTGACCCGCAGCCTGATGGTCTTCGGCCAGGGAGCGATCCGCTGCCACCCGTTCATCACCCGGGAGATCGAGGCCGCCCGGGACGGTGACAGCACGCGCGGCGCGCGGACCTTCGACGGCGTCTTCTACGGCCACATGGCGCACACCGTGCGCAACGGCCTGCGCGCCCTGCTGCTGGCCTATGCCGGCGGGCGCCTCGAGGGCGTGCCCGTCCGGGCGGACCTCGAACGCCATTACCGCCAGCTGGCGCGCTTTTCGGCGGCCTTCGCCCTGCTCACGGACGTCACCCTGCTGTCCGTGGGCGGCGGGCTGAAGGCCCGGCAGCGCCTGTCCGGCCGCATGGCCGACAGCCTGGTGGCCCTTTACTACGCCTCGGCGGTGATCAAGTTCTGGCACGACCAGGGTTATCCGTCAGAGCAGAGGCCGCTGGTGGAGTGGTGCCTCAAGCGCAACCTCGCGGACCTGCAGGACGCGCTGCGCGGCGCGGTGGACAACTTCCCGGTGCCGGCCCTGCGCCGCCCGCTGCGCTGGCTGCTTTTCCCGCCGGGGCATACGCGCCTGGCGGGGCCCGACGACACCCTGGGCCGCACTGTCGCGGCCGCCATCGTCGAGGACACGCCGCTGCGGGACGCCCTCGCCGCCGGCTGCTATCGCAACGAGAACCCGGACGATTCCCTCGGCCGGGTGCTGAACGCCTATCGCCTCGCCCGGGAAACGGCACACATCCGCGACCGGCTGCATGCGGCGATCCGCAAGCGCGACGAGGACGAGCTCGACGGCATTGCCCTGCTCATGGGCCACCAGCGCGCGGAACTGGTGAACTGGGCCGTGGGCGAAGGCATCGTGAAAGAGGAGGAGCGCGAACCACTGCTGGCTGCCCTGACCGCCCTCTACGACGTGCTTCGCGTGGATGCCTTCGACCCGGACGGCCTGCGCGAACTCGCGCAGTCAGCGAAGGGCAAGCGCCGCGTCGTCGAGCGCCCGTCACCGCAGGCGCCGCTGGAAGAGCCGGAGCCCTACCCGGAGACCGGGGGCTATGCGGTGGAGGACGCAGCCGACGGGGACGACGGACCGGACACCGCTGCCTGACCCGGCGGCACGCAGGCCAACCGGCGTCAGTCCTCGCCGGGGCCATCGGCGGCAGGCGGTGCCAGCCGCGTACCCGGGTTGAACTCGTCGCTGAAAATCTGCCAGAAGGCGACGAAGAGCACGGCGATGAGCGGGCCGACGACAAAGCCGTTGATGCCGACCAGCGCAATGCCGCCGAGGGTGGACAGGAGGACCATCCAGTCGGGAAGCTTGGTGTCCCGGCCGACCAGGATGGGCCGCAGGATGTTGTCCGCCAGGCCGATGACCAGTACCCCGTAGGCGATGAGCACGGTCGCCGACACGAGTTCGCCCACCGCGTAGAGATAGAGCGCGGCGGGCAGCCAGATCACCCCGGCACCGACCACGGGGATCAGGGAGAGCACGGTCATCACCACCCCCCAGAGGAGCGGGCCGGGCAGGCCGAGGATCCAGAAAATCAGCCCGCCCAGCGCCCCCTGGACCATCGCCACCAAGAGGTTGCCCTTTACCGTGGCCCGGGCCACCTCGGCAAACTTCTGGAACAGGTGCCGCTCGCGCTCATCCCCCAGGGGCAGGGCGTGGATGAGCTGCTCGACCAGGGCCCGGCCGTCGCGGAGGAGAAAAAAGGCGACATAGAGCATGAGTGCCAGCTGCAGCATGAAGCCGAAAGCCCCCTGGCCGAAGGCGAGCGCATTGCGGGCCAGGAACTGGCTGGCGGTCACGGCCGCCTCCGCCGCATTCTCCCGCGCGGTGGTCATGTCGATATCCAGCCGCTCCAGCAGGGACTGGATGCCGGGAAAGGCGGCGCGGACCTTTTCGAGGTAGACACCGGGCTGGAGCTGGCCCGCCTCGATCTTCTCGAACAGCGCCAAACCCTGCTGCAGGAAGGAGATCAGCAGGAAAAGCACCGGCAGTACGACCAGCACGACGCAGCCGAGCAGCGTGACCAGGGCGATCGTGTTCGGCCGCTCCCCCCAGCGCCGGGACAGCCAGACCTGCACCGGGTGGAACAGCACCGCGATGATCGCCGCCCAGAGCAGCGGCGCCAGGAACGGCCAGAGCAGCAGGCCGAAAAGCAGCGTGACCGCCACGAGCATGCTGAGGAAGGCCATCTGTTCGAGCTTCTCGCTCACGGGGGCTCCGGGAAACAGGATCGACGAGACCGGCATTATGCAGTGCCCGGCGGGCCGGGGGCCACCGCCGCGGCCGGCCCCGCCGTTGCCGTCCTCGCTGCCGGGGAACTTGTCATCCGCGCGGCGGTCGAAGTAGATGACGGTGAGAGATGCCTGGTGTGTTATGCTCTCGCCGGAACCTGGGGGCGATACGGATTCGACGGCAGTAACGAACCCTGAGGTGCATGCCGTGATGGCAGCCAATCACGTAAATCCAAAGCTGCAAACCAATAGTTGCCAACGACGACAACTACGAGGTAGCGCTGGCCGCGTAAGCGGTCCATCGTGACCCTCACCTGGTGGCTTCGGCCCCAGCGGTCCTCAGCAAGGTGCCAGTACCGCGCTGTTGACTGTCATAGAGAACTGGATCGCAGCCGGGCTCGCCCCAGGTCAGGCTGTTAAAACGAACGGGGCTCGCCGACCACGTCCTGCCCGTCGGGCTGTGGAAGGCTAAAGCAATAGACGGATCCTAAGCATGTAGAGCCGAAGGCGGAGTACTGGCGGACGCGGGTTCGATTAACACCATGGTCGCCACGGGGAGTGATCCCCGTTGGAAAAAGAGGGCTCATACGGTGAACGCTACCGGGCTGGCAGCAAAAAGCCCTACGCCAACGCCGTCCGGTGAATGGGAAACCAGCAAGCCGGCTAGAGACTCATAGGCTCCTACCGGTGCCAGGAGCACCCAGGGAGTACTAGGGTGGGCATTACGGTGTCCACAACACGCCCTCCCCTGCCACCGGGCACGCCCCGAGGCAGGTGAAGGAATAGTCCAGCCCATGTCGAAAGGCATGGATCAGCTGTCCCGCCGCCTCCACCAATCCCTCCTCTCCCGGCCCTGAGCCGGGGAGGATTTTCTCTGACCGTACCCCTGCAATTCGAGCCCTGTAGGCTGCGGGATTTCCCCTAACGGGTCGACGCCGAGAGCATCCGCCACTGCGCGGGCGCGAGCTATCGCCCGAACCTCACTATCAGTGCACGCTTGCGAAGTCAGCGCGTTCAATGCAGGCGGCCGGACCGCCGGGAGCGGTCACAGCCTCAGGAAATTGAACGTTCCACCGGCGTCGACCGTGACGCCGCCGTTGGTGGAATCAACGGCGTGCAGCTCTCCATCGATATTCAGCGTACCGTCCAGGTGCAGGCCCAGCCGGTAGGCGCGGCAGCTCCGGTAACCGCCGGTCTCCGTCATGGCGACGGTGGGGCGGCCCGCCAGGAGCCAGGGCAGGCTGCGAAAGAGGCGGCGCGGCGAGGGGCCGATCACCGTGCTGCAAAGCGGACCCTCGCCAGGACCCCAGAACGGCTTTATCCCCAGGAAGAGTCTCTCGAGGCAGCTTACCATCAACACACCGACCGGCCGGGCCGACAGGAACTCACGGCCATCGGCCGTCACGGATAGCCTGACCGCGCGGCTGAAGCGCGGGTCCCCCCGGCGCAGCCCCCAGAGGGTGCGCGCCACGGCAACGGTGAGACCGGCGTTGTCACGCAGGCCGCGGGCGTGGACCGTGCGATGAGCATACTCCGTCCCCTGGATGACAGCACCGGCACCGAGGAACATGCCGTAGGCATTGTCGCGGCCATCGGCGAAGCGCACCCGCAGGATCGGCCGGTTCAGCACCGGGCAGGCGTCACGCCCGGTGCCGCCTGTCCATTCGAACAGGCGCCGCGCTGCCCTCGGCAGGCTGCCGCGCACGCCGAGGCGGTCCGAAGTCATGTTCGCCGTACCCCCGGGCAACAGCGCAATGTGCAGGCGCGCCGGGAAGGGCTGCCGCTCCAGTATCTCGCCCAGGACCCGGGCGATGGTCCCGTCCCCGCCATTGATGGCGAGAACATCAATCCCGTGGCGGGCGAATTCGGCGAGCGCCTCACGCACGTCGTCGCCGTGGCCCGTACTCAGGTGCACGACATGGGGGTAGCGCCGCGCCAGCGCCTCGAGGCGGCCGAGCTTGCGACGGTTGTGACCGCTGTTCGCGTTGCTGAGTACGCCGAGGCGCAGGGTGCCGGCGCGCAGCCCGGGCGGCATGGCGCCCGGGAGAGCGCCGGTGTCGAGCGCTGTCAACGGCCAGCGTGCGGCGGTACCCGCGGGCAGGAGGCGCTTCGGTTCCGCGGCCGTCATGGCGATAGCGACTGCGGGGACGCGGTGCCACAGCCCTGCGCCGGGCGACAGCCGGGAGGGGAGGGGCCCTCGCCGAGGACGACCAGGAAAAGCAGGAGCGCGTAGGCGTTCAGTTCGAGCACCTCCTCGAGCAGCCGGTTCCGGACCGCGAGGTCCAGGAGCCCCTTGTCGAGGGCCGCGGCCAGCAGCACCAGGCCCATGGCAAGCGGCAGCAGGACGCCCACGCCGGAGAAGACGAAACGCAGCAACCGGGGCGGCTCCCGGCGAAGGCAATCGAGCAGCAGCCAGAGCAGGTACCCGTAGCAGGCGGGAAAAATCACGTACTTGAGCAGGTAGGAGAGCTGGTGCAGCGGGCTGCCGGGCGAAATCCAGGCCCGGAAGTCCGCCTCACGATAGGTGATGGCCAGCAGCGCCAGGGCCAGGGCGGCAAAGAGCCGGCGGCCGAACTCGTCGGGTGCCGAGGCAACGCGGCGCAGAGCGACCAGGGCCGCGAGTGCCGTGAGCGCCAGCTGGGCGTACTCGAGGGCACTGTTCTCCTGGTAGGCCGCTGCCAGGGACGCCCAGGGAAGCCGGGCAAGCAACAGGTTTGCCGCGAGCAGGCCGGCCAGGGCCGTGACCAGCGTGATCCGGCGCCTCAGCACGGCAGCGCCCGGCCGAGGAGATCGCGGATCGACCACAGCACGCGCAGATCGTCGGCGGTCTGCTCGCTTCGCGGGGCGGGGTCGCAGGCCGGTGCGCCAGCACGGTTCAGCCAGGCCGCAGAGCCGCTGTCGACGAGCTGGCGCTGGATGACACCGATGTCACGCTGCATGTACGCCGGGCCGAAAAGATGCGCAACACGGTCGCGCAGCGCGTGGTAGCGCAGCGACGCGCGCAGGCGCTGGAGGCGGGTAGCGCCGTCGGGCACAGGCTCGGCCAGGTCGTAGATGAAGAGCGGCTTGCGGGTCACGCTGGCCTCGGCCAGCATCGATACGCTCTCGCCCGTGGTGACCAGGCGGTCAGCGAGGCCGAGGAAGGCAAAATAGGGATTGGCCGCACCCCCCTCCCGCCAGCGGTACACATAGCTCGGTACCGTGAGTTGCGCAAGGAACGCCTCGAAGGTCTCCCGGGCCGTCCGCGCACTGTCGGTGATCAGCAGGGAACCGCCCTCCGAGCGGGCCCGCTCGTTCACCAGGCGTCCGAGCTCGGCGCCCTTGCGCGGACTGAACACGAAGGAGCCGCTGTTGCCGCCCAGCAGCACCGCCGTTTTCGGCCCGGGCAGGTCGGCGAACCGCGGCGCCCAGGCCGCTGCCTCCGCCGCCAGGCGGTCGCGGGTCACGCGGTGCAGGGGCAGGCCGATCACCAGGACGTTATCCCGCTCCGGCAGCGCGTACTGGGGCGTACTGATGACGAGGTCGAAGGCCTCCAGCGGTGCCCAGGGACGCCCCATATGCACGAGGCGGGTCCGTCCCCGGGACTGCCGGCGGATCCAGCGCGCCACCGGTTCCATCTCCCGGCCGGCACTGATGACCAGGTCGGGCCACGGCGGCGCCAGCGGCGTACTCCGGGAGCGGTCCACGCCAGCGACGAGCAGGTTGCTGGACCGGGCCGCAATGATCTTCGGTAATAGTACCGGCGAGCGGTACACGACCCGTTTCAGGACCGCGGACAGACCGAGTAGTTCCCCCAGGGCGAGGACCTGGTTGTTGTCCCCGGCCCGATCGCTCTGCAGAAGCCAAGCCATTGTTTCAACGGGCTTTTCCAGGCAGGCGGCTGTCAGCGGTGCGGTCATCGTTTCCCAGCTGGTCGGTGAAGTTCGCGCCGAAGCTAGCCCAGGGCACGAGCGCGGCAATCCTCCCCCGGGGTTTATCCGGCGCCACAACCCCTTTTGCTACCGTGCGCGCCGTGCGACGGACAGCGACAAACCACACGCCATGACCGCCCGAACGGCTACTCCCCGCGCCGCCACTGGCCGGTGGCGCCGCATCGCCTGGCGCGCGCAGGCGCTCGCTCTCGGCGCGTTCTGGGCCTGCGCCGGCCTGCTTCCGGCACGCCTGGCCGCTGCGGCGGGCGGCCGGCTGTTCCGCTGGCTGGGACCGCTGACCCGCAAGCAGCGCTTCGTCGCCCGCAACCTCGAGCTCGCCTACCCCGATCTCGACCCCGGGACACGCGAGGCCATCGCCCGCGAGGTCTGGAGCAACTTCGGCGCGGTCCTCGCCGAGTACCCCCACCTCGGCCGCTACGCGGGCGGGGACGCGGACGCACTGGCAACCGAGGTACACCCGGCGACCCGGGCACTGATTGACGAAGGCCGGCCCGCGGTCTTCGTCACCGCCCACCTGGCAAACTGGGAACTGCCGGGGCTCGCCTTGAGCCGCCTCGGCATCCCGTTGAGCGTGGTCTATGCGCCGCAGAGCAACCCGTTCGTTGATGCCATGCTGCAGCACCACCGCAGCGCCCTCGGCTGCACTTTCGTGCCGAAAACCGACTCCATCCGCACCCTGCTCGGGGCGCTGAAGGCGGGCCGGTCCGTGGGGCTGCTTCCGGACCAGCGCACGGATTTCGGTGAGCCGCTGCCGTTCTTCGGCCGGCCGGCCATCACCGCCATCAGCCCGGCCTGGCTCGCCCTGCGCCGGGGCTGCCCGCTGGTTCCCGTGCGGGTGGAGCGTCTTGCCCATGGGCGCTATCGCGTCCAGGTGCTCGCCCCGCTGGAAGGCGATGCCCCGTCCCGCGCCGGTGTGCTCGCGCTAAGCCGGCGGCTGAACGCGCTCTTCGAAGCCTGGATCCGCGAGCGCCCCGGCCAGTGGCTCTGCATGCGCCGGCGCTGGCCCGGCCGCATCGAGGCCTGAGCATGCGGCTGCTCGGCGACATCTTCCGGCGCTATCCGCTGCGCGGCACGCTCCTCCTGCTCGTCCTGCTCCTCGCCAGCCTCGCCGAGGGCCTGGGTCTCGGCAGCCTCCTGCCCATGCTCACGGTGGCCGTGGAGGGCGAGGCCGGTGACGGGCCGGGCTACGCCGTCGTGCGCTGGCTGACTGCCGCCGGTATCGAGCCCGAACTGGGCCCTCTCCTGCTCCTGATACTCCTGGGCATCACCCTGAAAAGCGCGCTGCTGCTGCTCGCCCACAGCCAGGTCGGCACCACGGCGACGCGCTTCGTGACCGCGCTGCGCCACGAGCTCCTGGAAAGCACGCTCGCCAGCCGCTGGGGGCACTTCCTCTCGCTACCCGGCGGCGCGCTCACCAACACCGTGAGCATGGAGACGCAGCGCGTCGCCACCGCCTTCATCGCCGGGATAAACGCCGCGACCTTCCTGCTGCAGGCGCTGGTCTACGCCGCGGTCGCCCTGGCGATCTCCTGGCAGGCGACGCTGGCGGGCCTGGCCGCCGGCGTCGTGGTCATCGGCGCCTGCGGCCTCCTCGTCGCCGCCTCGCGCCGCGCGGGGCACCGGCAAACGGCGTCCATGCGCGATCTCGCCGGGCAACTCGCGGATATCCTGCTCTCCGCGCGGCCCCTGAAAGCCATGGGCCGGGAGCCCCTGGTAGAAGCGGCGCTGGCCACCGAGAACCGGCGCCTGGACCGCGCCCTGCGCCGGCAGGTCGTGAGCGCGGCAGCACTGACCGCCGGCCAGGAGGAGCTCTTCGCCGTCGCCATTGTCGGCGGCCTCTACGTCGCGCTCGCGCCGCTGCAGATGCCGTTCCCGACGGTGCTGGTGCTGGTCCTCGTGCTCGGCAGGATGCTGGCCCAGCTGGGCAAGGTACAAAAGGAATACCAGAAGGTCGCGATCGGCGAAAGCGCCTACCTGTCCTGCCGGGAGACCATTACCGCGGCACGCGGCGCCGCCGAGCGGGCCGGCACGCGGCCACCACCGACCCTCCGCCAGGGCATCACCCTGGCCGGCATCCGCTTCGCCTATGACGACGTGCCGCTTTTCGCCGGGCTCGACCTGCACATTGCCGCGGGCACGCTGACCACGCTGATAGGCCCCTCCGGGTCGGGCAAGTCAACGCTCCTGGACCTGGTGCTGGGCTTTGCGACGCCCGCCGAGGGACAGGTGCTGGTCGACGGTCAGCCGCTGGAAGAGACCGCCCTGGCGGCCTGGCGGCAGCAGATCGGCTACGTCCCCCAGGAAACCCACCTGCTCCACGACAGCGTGCTGCACAACGTCACCCTGGGCGATCCGGCCCTCGGCGCGGCCGACGCCGAGCGGGCGCTGCGCGAGGCCGATGCCTGGGACCTCGTCGCCCGGCTGCCGGGGGGCCTTGCGCACGTGGTGGGCGAGCGCGGCGGGCGCCTCTCCGGCGGCCAGCGGCAGCGCATTCTCATCGCCCGGGCCCTGGCCCACCGCCCCCGGCTGCTGATCCTCGACGAGGCCACCAGCGCCCTCGACGACGTCAGCGAGGCGGCGATATGCCGGACGCTTCAGCGCCTCAAGGGGAGGCTGACGATACTTGCCGTTTCGCACCGCCCCGCTCTCGCCGACATCGCCGACCGGGTCTACCGGCTGCCTGCGCCAGCGGCGACCACCGCGCCCTTGATCGCGATCAAGGGCGCGCCGGATTGCCTGCCCGCCGGAAGGGCGAATCCGCTACCCTGAAACGCTAAACGCCCAGTGGAGGATTGACTGTGCTCGAAGAAGCTCTCACCAGCGCCGAACTCGGCATCTGCATCAAGGACGCGAGCCGCGCCGTGCTCGTACAGAATGACCGCTGCCGCAGCATCTGCGGCGATCGCAGCGGCAACGTGTGCGAGGACGGCTGCATGGCCCTGCACCGGGAAGACGACAGCCTGCAGTGGCCCGACTGGGGAACAACCGTCCACCGCAATGCCCGCATCGATGACGGCCATTACGACGTGACGCTCATCTGCAGCAGCGAGCGCGTCGTCACCCTGCTCCAGCCGCTGGAAAAGAAGTACGAGGAGGCCATGGCCTATTACCGGGCCCAGGACCTCACCCCGCGGGAACTGGAAGTCGTCTCCCTGCTCCTGCGCGGCCGCAGTAACACGGAGATCACCGCCGACCTCGGCATCAGCCACGCCACCCTGCGCACCCACCTGAACCGCGTCTACAGCAAGCTGCGCGACCAGGGCATCGACACGCACTTCCTGCCGCGCCGGCGCACCGCGGCGGGCCAGTAGCAGCGCCGCAAAAAAGCCGCTGCCTCCCGGCAGCGGCTTTTCCAGTAGCAGGCAAGCGTCAGGCCGGCGCGGGCGCTACGCCATGCGGCGCCGCGTCGATACGCCCGCGCTCAAGGTCCTCCACCGCCTGGCGCACCGCGTCGATGCGACACGTGAAGCGGGTATCGGTGGGCAGGTGGTGGTCCGCATCCAGACCGGCCAGCACCGAGGCCACCTCCTCCCGGAGCCCCGTCACGTAAACGTGCTTGCCGGCCTCGGTTGCATCGGTGGCAATCGTCTCCACCGCTCGGGCCGCCGACACATCCATAAAGGGGACACTCGAGAAGTCGAGGACCAGGGCTGCCGCACCGCGCCCCTTGCGGGTGCGCTCGCGCACGTGGTGGCCGAGATCTGCCGCGGCGCCAAAGCTGAGCGGGCCCCCGAAGTCAAAGACCTGCACCAGGCCCTCGGCGCGCTTGAGCAACGCCGCCTCCTCCTCGGAGTCCGGCTCGAACTGCATCTCGCGGATCGCCCGGGTCTGCTGCTCGGCCACCTGGCGGACGAAGGCCAGCGCCGCGAGTACCACGCCGACACCGACCGCCGTGATCAGGTCGACGAAGACCGTGAGGCCGAGGACCAGCACCATGAGGGCGAGATCCCAGCGCGGGCCGCGGTGCGCGTTCTTCAGGTAGCGCCAGTCGATGATGTCCCAGCCCACCTTGACGAGGATGCCGGCGAGGGCCGCGTGCGGAATCTTCGCCGCCAGCGGGCCGAGGCCGAGCACGACGGCGAGGAGCAGCAGCGCATGGAGCATGCCGGACAGGCGGGTGCGGCCGCCGGTGCGGATGTTGACCACCGTGCGCATGGTGGCGCCGGCGCCGGCCAGGGCACCGAAGAGGCCGGCCACGGTGTTGCCGATACCCTGTCCCAGCAGCTCCCGGTTCGAGTTGTGCCGCGTCCGGGTCATGTTGTCAGCCACCAGCGAGGTGAGCAGCGAGTCGATGGCGCCGAGGGCGGCGAGGATCACCGCGGCCTCCAGCACGAGGAACATGGCATCGCGCTCGAACACGGGCAGGTGCAGGCTGGGCAGCGCGCTGGGAATATCGCCGAGGACGGGCGCCGACGGCAGGGCGAGCCCCAGGCAGGTGCAGATCACGAGTGCCGCCAGCGGACCGGGCAGGTACTTGCCCCAGCTCGGCGGCCAGAGGAACACCGTGGCCAGGGCGACGGCGCCGACGCCGGCGGCCGACAGGTTCAGCTCTGACACCGCGGTCGGGATGTAGACGAGCGCCGGGATGGTACCGCCGGGCGGCTCGCCGCCGATCAGGCGGCCGACCTGCAGGATGATGATGATCGCGCCGATACCGCTCATGAAGCCCGAGACCACCGGGTACGGCACAAGGCGGATATAGTTGCCGAAGCCGAGCGCCCCGAACACCACCTGGATAATGCCCGCCAGGAAGATCGCCGTGAAGATCAGCTCGGGGCGACCGGACAGGCTGGCGGCGAGGCCTGCGACGACGACGACCATCGGGCCCGTGGGGCCGGAAATCTGCGACGCCGTGCCCCCGAAGAGCGCAGCGAAGAAACCGACAAAGATCGCGCCGTAGAGACCGGCAATCGGACCCAGTCCCGAGGCCACGCCGAGGGCGAGGGCCAGGGGAAGAGCGACGACCCCGGCGGTGATACCACCGTAGATGTCGCCGCGCAGGTTGTTCAATTCAAGTCGCATCGCTCTCTCCCCGGCCCTCAGGCGCTCGCCGCCGCAGCCTTGCGTGCCGCGAGGCGCTCGTAGCGCTCTTCGATCGGCATGAAGCTGTCGGACTCTTCCTCGTAGCAGCTCACCTCACCGGTCTCGATGTCGTAGATCCAGCCGTGCAGCTGCAGCGTGCCGGCGCGGACCCGCGCGGCGACGACCGGGTGGGTGCGCAAGTGCTGGAGCTGCTGCAGCACGTTCTCCTCAGTGAGTTCGTCGAGGTGCTCGGGGCCGCAGTGCCCGTGCCGGGCACGTACCACCTCCACGGCGCTGCGGGCGTGGTCCAGCCACTCCTTGACGTGCGGCAGGTCCGTGAGCGCTTCCGTGGCGAGAGCGCCTTTCATGGCGCCGCAGTCGGTATGGCCGCAGACCACGATGTGCTCGACCCCGAGCACGGCCACGGCGTACTCGATGGAGGCGGTCACGCCACCGGCCTGGCTCACGTGCGGCGGCACGATGTTGCCCGCGTTGCGGCAGATGAAGAGGTCCCCGGGCTTGGTCTGGGTGACCATGTTCGGGTCGATGCGGGAATCGGCACAGGTGACGAGCAGGACTTCCGGGCTCTGCCCGGTGGCGAGTTCGCCGAAGAGTTCCCTATGATCCGGAAAGACGTCGCGCTTGAACTTGAGAATACCGTCGACCAGGTGGTCCATGTTGTTGCCTCCGCTCTGTACTTGCGCCGGTACGCCGTACCGGCCCTGATGTCGTTCCCTGAAACCTTAGGGATCACCGGGCGGAAGGCATACGGCGGTTAACAGGATTTTGTGATAAGATTTGCTTATCGCAAACCGCTAAGTAGCGGCAGGACGAGGACGACAGCGTGACCGAGGCTGACCACCCCGCGGCGCAGCGCAGCGCCGCCCTGAACCCGGACAAGGTGTCCCTGAAGCAGCTGCGCTATCTTTCCGCTATCGCCGAAACCGGCAGCTTTCGGCGCGCAGCCGACGGCCTGGGGGTGACGCAGCCGGCGCTGACGGCGCAGATTGCGGCGCTGGAGTCGGGCCTGGGCCTGCAGCTCTTCGAGCGCTCGCGGCGTGGCGCCGCCCTGTCGCCGGAGGGCCGCGAGCTCCTGGGCAGCGCCCGCCGCGTCCTGGAAGAGTTCCAGGGCTTTGTCGACCGGGCGGCCACCCTCTCCGGCGGCGCCGTAGTCACCTATCGCACCGGTGTTCCCCCCACGCTCGGACCCTACCTGCTGCCACATATCCTGCCGCCCCTGCACCGCAAGTACGCCGGCCTGCGCCTCTACGTGCGCGAGAGCGTGCCCAGGGACCTCGAGGAAGGCCTTCGCAACAACCAGCACGACTTCATCTTCACGCCGCTGCCGGTCTCCGACCGGCAACTCACCATCGTGCCCCTGTTCCGGGAACCGCTGAAGCTGGTGATGGCCAACGACCACCATCTCGCCGGCAAGGCGCGGATCAACCGCGAGGACCTGCTCGGCGAGGAGGTTCTGAGTATCGAGGAACACCACCATTTTCACCGCCAGGTGGCCCAGCTCTGCGAGCGCCTGGGCGCCACCGTACGCCGGGACTTCGAGGGCACCAGCCTGGACACGCTCCGGCACATGGTGGTGATGGGAACCGGGATGGCCTTCCTGCCCTCGCTCTACGTGGCCTCGGAGATCCACGACCAGAGCGAGCTTCGCGTCACGGACCTGCACGGCGACAGCATCGCCCGCATCCAGGCGATGGCCTGGCGCTCGTCTTCTCCCGCCCGGGCCCTGTTCCGCGAGCTCGCGCAGGAGATCCGGGAGATCCTGCGCGCGGAGCGGCCCGCGGACATCGTCGTCATCGACAGCTGAAGCGGCCGCTGAAACGCCGGCCGGAGCGCCCTATTCCACCCGGCCGATATCCACCAGCAGCGTCTGCAGCGCCGTGGGAACGTAAGTGCGCTTGATCGTGATGGCGTAGAAGTACTCAAAGACATTGGGCAGGGTCATGTACTCGACGAGCTGTCCGCGGCGGATCTCGTCGCGGACGACGACCGTGGGCAGTACCGCCAGCGCATCGCCGTCCCGGGCGAGCAGGCGCAGCATGGCCATGTCGTCGGCTTCGGCCTGGATGTCCGGCGCGTACTGCCAGAGGGTGCAGAGACCGTCGAAGGCCCGCCGCACCTCGCTCTCTCGCGACGGCAGCACCCAGTATTTGCCGTCATAGCCATGGGGAAAAGTTGTCTCCGGGCGGAGCTCCGGCGGCCCGACGATGGAGACCGGCTGGCTCGCCAGCAGCTGACTCTGCCACCGTTGCTCGTCGCTGCCACGTACGTCGCCATTGGTGAGCGCGACGTCGAGCTGGTGCCGGGCGAGGCCGTCCAGGAGCCCGTCCAACGTGTTCGCGTGCAGCGTGAAGCGGATCTTGCGGTCAATGAGCAGCGGCGTGACCAGGTGGTCGATGAAGTTGCGGGACAGCGTCGAGAGCATGCCGATGCGCAGCATCTGCGCCTCCGGCTCCATGCCGTGGCGCAGCATCGACTCCAGTTCCTCACCCTTGGCGAAGATATCGTTGGCGTAGCCGAGAACCCGCTGCCCGGCATCGGTGAGAGCCATGCGCCGGCCGCTGCGGTCGAACAGCTGCGTGTCCGTGCTCTCCTCGAGCTGACGGATCTGCGAAGACAGCGCCGACTGGGAGACGTGGAGCTTCTTTGCCACGGCGGTGAGGTTGCCCTCGGTGGCAACGCGCCAGAAGTAATAGAGATGCCGGTAGTTGAGTCGCACGAGCCACCTCCGAATAAGCAAACGCAATCACAGGACTCTTAAGAAAAACAGAACAGCCTGCCATTAGTTCTCAATTATAGAATCATTTTCTAATATATATCTATTTTACTTGCCATGAATGCACCGGGATACTGCCGCCATCGCTCAGAAGGATGGCGCCATGACCCTCGCACCCGCCCTGCACAGCCTGCCCCCCTTGCTCCTCGCTACCGGACCACTCCTGGCCCTGCTGGCCATGGCCCGTGCGGGCGCACCGCGTTTTGCGGGCCCCCTGCGCCCGGCAGTCGTCGCTCACGCAGGCATGGCCGCCACGGCCCTCGCCCTCGGCCTGCCGGCGCTTGCCGGACTGCAGGTCATCGCAGCCATCGCCTGCGCCGCGAGCCGGAGTGAGACCGGGCAGGCGCTGCTGGCGCGGGCAGGCCGGGAGCCGATCGTGCCTTCGCCGCGCCAGCACGCGTGGGCCAGTGCCGTTGCGCTGGCCCTGCCCCTCGCCCTGGTCATCACCTTCGCCGCCGGCCCGGGCGGGCTGGCCGGCCCGTGGCAGTGGATTGCGGCCTTTCTGCTCGTGGCCCTGACGGAGCGCTCGGTGGCCCCGCCCCGGGCACCGCTCGCGGCCGCCGGCGCCTTCGCCATCCTGCTCCTCGCCGGGCTCGCCCCGTGAGCGTCTTCCGCAACATCCTCGTCTACGCCGAGGCCGCCGATGCCGAGTGTCTCGCCGAGGTGGTCACCTTTGCGGAGCAGTCCGGCGCGGCCCTCAGCGTCTGCGATGTGATCGCCCCCGCGCCGGCACTCGATACGGGCGGCGCCGTGACGCGCCTCAAGGCCCTGGACTGGAGCCTCGCCTTCGAACGCCTGCGCGGCCTCTGCGCCCCGCACCAGGGCCGGGTGCCTCTCGACTATGCGGTGCTCACCGGCAGCCCCTTCCTCGCCGTCACCGAGCAGGTGACCCGGCAGGGTTTCGATCTCGTCGTACATATCTCGGAAACGACCGCCGGCGGGCCGGGCGCAGCGCTCAACCCCACCGGTATGCACCTCGTGCGCAAGTGCCCTGCCGCGGTCTGGACCCTCCACCCGGACCGGGCGGAACACAGTGACAGGCTCCTCCTCGCCATCGACCGCGAGGTGACCGCGGACAGCGGCGCGGCGGAGCGGTTTGCGCGAGAGCTGGCGGCCACGGCCTGCAACCTCGCCGCGGCCCGCGGCGCGACGCTGCACCTCGTCCACGCCTGGCAGCCCTACGGGGAGCGCCTCCTCGACCATCCCCGGGCGGGCCTTTCGCCCGCCGAGGTCAACAGCTACCTCGCGGCCCAGGAGAGCGACCACCGCGCCTGGTTCGAGGGTCTCGCCCGTGAGGCGGGCAGCCGCGCCCCGGCGGTGAGCCTGGAACGCCACCTCGAGCGCGGCTCGCCGGTCGATGTCATCCCGGCCCTGGCGCGGAAGACCCGGGCTTCGCTGGTGGTTCTCGGCACCGTAGGCACGAGCGCCCTGCCCGGCGTGCTGATCGGCACCACCGCCGAGGCCATCCTCGCCGCCGCCGAAACCCCGATTCTCGCCATCAAGCCCCGGGGCTTCACCACCCCGATCCAGTTTGCCGACCCCGAGGAAAAGCTCCGGGCGGTCGGCGAGGGAGGTACTGCACCGTGACCAAAGCCCCTGAACGCGACGACACCCGGCAGGACCCCATGGCTCCCTGCGACGATGCCCGGCAGGACCTCAACGCCCTCTGGCAGGTGACAGAACCGGCGGCGCCAGTGCTTCTCGAGCTCGAAGCAGCGCTGGAGCGCCTGCCCCTGGAGGAGCGCTTCGCCGCCCTCTGCCAGCTGGCCCGGTCGCCCTCGGTCTTTCAGCGCCTCGCCGCCTACCGCTGGCTCGCCGGCCTGTATCTCCTGGACCTTCGCTACGAGCAGCGGGCCAAGCGGGTCATCGCCAGGGCCCTGGGCCGGGAGGAGGGCCTGGCGAGGCAGCGGGTGAAGCAGCTGCTCAGGCGCTGCTAGCGGCGCCACCCCCGCCAGAGCAGGAACACTGCCGGCAGTACCAGCAGGGTCAGCAGCGTGGCGCTCACCATGCCGCCGACCATCGGCGCCGCAATGCGGCTCATGACTTCGCTGCCGGTACCGCCGCCGAGCAGAATCGGCAGCAGGCCCAGGGTGGTCGCCGCGGCCGTCATGAGCACCGGGCGCACCCGCCGCGTCGCCCCGGCGAGGATTGCCTCGCGCAGGGCTTCCCGGTCCCGCGGCACCGCATCGGACCGATCCGCCAGGGCCTGGTCCAGGTAGACGAGCATGATCACCCCGGTCTCGATGGCCACGCCCGCCAGGGCGATGAAGCCCACACCCACGGCCACCGACAAGTTGTAGCCCAGGGCCCAGAGCAGCCAGAGGCTGCCGACGAGTGCCAGCGGCAGCGTTGCGAGCAGGACGAGCACCTCCGCCACCCGGCGGAAATTCAGGTAGAGCAGGAAGGCGATGAGGGCGAGGGTCAGCGGCACCACGAGCCTGAGGCGCGCCCGCGCGCGCTCGAGGTACTCGTACTGGCCCGACCAGGTGAGCGAATAACCGGGCGGCAGGTCCAGCTCCGCGGTGACCGCTTTCCGCGCCGCAGTGACGTAGCGCCCCACATCGATGCCGGCGATGTCCACGAAGGTCCAGCCGTTCAGCCGGGCGTTTTCGCTCTTGATGCCCGGCGGGCCGTCCTCGACCCGGATCGACGCCACGTCGCCGAGGGCGAGGTGTCGTCCTCCCGGCGTCACGATCGGCAGCTCCGCCAGCTGCTCTGGCGAGTCGCGCCAGTATTGCGGGTAGCGCAGGTTGATCGGGTAGCGCTCGCGCCCCTCCACCGCCTCGCCGACCCCGGCCCCACCGACCGCCGTCGCGACCACGTCCTGCAGGTCGGCGACATTGAGGCCATAGCGGGCCGCCCGTTCGCGGTCGATGTCGATGGCGAGGTAGCGACCGCCGGCGACGCGCTCGGAGTAGACGGAAGCCGTGCCCGGCAGATCCTTGAGAATCCCCTCGAGCCGGCGCCCGATAGTCTCGATCCCGCCGAGTTCGGGGCCGGCCACCTTGATACCCACCGGCGTCTTGATGCCTGTCGCCAGCATGTCGATACGGGTCTTGATGGGCATCACCCAGGCATTGGTCACGCCCGGGAGCCGGATGAGCCGATCGAGCTCGGCCTTCAGGCGCTCCGTGGTCATGCCCGGCCGCCACTGCTCCCGCGGGCGCAGCTGGATGAAGGTCTCGATCATGGTCAGCGGCGCCGGGTCCGTCGCCGTTTCGGCGCGCCCGACCTTGCCGAAGACGCGCGCGACCTCGGGAAGCGTGGCGATGAGCTTGTCGGTGTGCTGCAGCAGGCGCCGCGCTTCGCCGATGGACAGGCCCGGGTAGGTGGTCGGCATGTACATGAGGTCGCCCTCGTCCAGGGGCGGGATGAATTCGCTGCCGAGGCGCGACAGGGGCCAGAAGGCGCTGGCCACGAGCAGCACGGCCACGACGACCACCGTCCGCGGGTAGCGCAAGACCGTGCGCAGGAGCGGCCGGTACGCCGCCACCAGAGCCCGGTTCACCGGGTGCTGCGCCTCGGGCCGCAGCCGGCCGCGGACGAAGTAGCCGAGGAGCACGGGCACCAGGGTGATGGACAGCGCGGCGGCGGCGGCCATGGCATAGGTCTTGGTAAAGGCCAGCGGCGCAAACAGGCGCCCCTCCTGCGCCTCCAGCGTGAATACCGGCAGGAAGCTCACCGTGATGATCAGCAGGCTGAAGAACAGGGCAGGGCCCACCTCCGTCGCCGCCGCCTGCACCACCTGCCAGCGGTTGCCCGCGTGCAGGGGCTCGCGTTCGGCGTGCCGGTGCAGGTTTTCCACCAGCACGATGGCACCGTCGATCATGGCCCCCACGGCGATGGCGATACCGCCCAGGGACATGATGTTGGCGTTGATACCCTGCCAGTGCATGACCACGAAAGCCGCGAGGATGCCGACGGGCAGGCTGGCCACCGCCACCAGCGAGGAGCGCAGGTGGAAAAGGAACGCAAGGCAGACCAGGGCGACCACGAGGAACTCCTCCAGCAGTTTCTGCCAGAGGTTGTCGACGGCCCGGTCGATCAAGCCCGAGCGGTCGTAGACGGTGATGACCTCGACACCCGCCGGCAGGCCCGCGCGCAGCGTCTCGAGCCTTGCCTTCACGGCTTCAATGGTCGCCCGCGCATTCTCGCCGTAGCGCATGACGACGATGCCGCCGACCACCTCGCCCTCGCCGTTTAGCTCGGCGACACCGCGGCGCAGCTGCGGCCCGAGGCCGACCGTGGCGACGTCGCGCAGCTGCAGCGGCGTCCCCGCGTCGCTCGCCCCGAGCGGAATCGCGGCGAGGTCCTCGACGCTGTCGATATAACCGCTCGTGGTCACCATGTACTCGGCCTCGGCGAGCTCGAGCACGGACGCACCCTGCTCCCCGTTGCCGCGGCGGATCGCCGTCTGCACCTGCGCCAGGGGCAGGCCATAGGCGCGCAGCTTCTGCGGGTCCACGTTCACCTGGTACTGCCTGACCATGCCGCCGACGGTTGCCACCTCGGCAACGCCCGGCACGGCCTGCAGCTCGTAGCGCAGGAACCAGTCCTGCAGGCTGCGCAGCTCGGAAAGGTCATGGCGGCCGCTGCGGTCCACCAGGGCATACAGGTAGACCCAGCCGACACCCGTGGCGTCCGGGCCGAGCGCCGGGCGGACGCCGTCCGGGAGCGACGGCGCCGCCTGGCTCAGGTACTCGAGAACCCGGGCCCGCGCCCAGTACAGGTCCGTGCCGTCGTCGAAGATGACGTAGACGTAGGAGTCGCCGAAGAACGAGTAGCCGCGCACGGTGCGCGCTCCGGGCACGGAGAGGAGCGCGGTGGTCAGCGGATAGGTCACCTGGTCTTCCACGACCTGCGGCGCCTGGCCCGGGTAGGGGGTTTTCACGATCACCTGCACGTCTGACAGATCCGGGATGGCATCCACCGGCGTGCGGTAGAGGGCCCAGGCACCCGCAACGACCAGGGCCACGGTGGCGAGCAGCACCAGGAAGCGATTGTGCAGCGACCAGCGAATCAGCGCGGCGATCACGGTGTCCCCTCGCCGCTGGCGCGATCCATCGCTTCGTGATCCATCGCTTCGCGATCCATCGCCTCGTGGTTCATCGCGCCGTGATCCATCCCCGCGTGATCCCTGGTGTCCTGATCCACGGCACCGTCCTCCGCCCCGGCTTCGCCGATCCGCCCCGCAGAGAGCCGCGCCAGGCCCGCCCGCTGACTGGACTCGGAGTCGAGGAGAAACTGGGCGGAGGTCACGATGCGGTCACCGGCGGCGAGGCCGGCGCGCACCTCGACGAAGCGGTGGCCGCGCGCGCCCAGCTCGACGGCAACGGCGCGGAAACGTCCATCGCCGAACGCACGCACCACCCGGTTACCGTCACCGGTGCGGATCACCGCTTCGGCCGGCACCGCCAGTACCGGATCGCCGGCGGGCGCCTCCAGGACCACGCGGGTAAACATGTTCGGCCGCAGCGCGCCGTCCGGGTTGGCGAAACGCAGGCGCAGGCGCAGGGTGCGCGTCACCGGGTCCAGGGAGGGATAGATGAAATCCACCCGCCCGCGCCACTCGCGCCCGGGGTAGTGGTCCGCGGTCATGTGTACCGGCATGCCCATGCGGACCCGCTCCACCTGCCGCTCGAGCACCTCGGCCTCGACCCAGATGCTGTCGAGGGCGCCGATGGCCATGAGCGTCGTGCCCGGTTCCACGTAGAAGCCCTCGCGAATGCCGAGCTCGTCAACCAGGCCATCGTGCTCGGCTGTGAATGTCACGGTCTGACGCACGGCGCGGTCTTCCTCGATCGCCCGCACCAGCGACGCCGGCACCTTCAACGCGGCCAGCCGGTCCCGGGCCGCCCGCACGAGCGCGCGGTTGTCGGCGCGCAGCGCCAGCACGAGCTCCTCTTGCGCATTCACGAGAGCCGGCGAGTAAAGGGTATAGAGCGGCTCGCCGGCACGCACCGGGTCACCGGCCGCCCTCACGTGGAGCGTCTCGATCCAGCCCGACACACGCGGGTGCACGTGGGTCAGGCGATCCTCATCCCAGCGCACGTAGCCGACAGTGCGCAGCGTCGGGCGCAGCACCCGCCGCTCGACGGTCGCCGTGCGCACGCCGAGGTTGTTTTCCACGGCCGGCGCTATGCGCACGGTACCGGCCGGACCTTCCGAGCCGCTTTCCTCGTAGACCGGCACCAGGTCCATGCCCATGGGGGATTTTCCGGGCCCGTCGCGACGGTAGGACGGATCCATGGGCGCGACCCAGTACAGGGGCTCGCGGGTCGGTGCCGATGCGCTGTCGGCAGGCGACGGCTCAGCCGTCAGCAGCAGGGTGAGACCTGCTCCGGCCCCGGCTGCTGCGAGCAGTCCGAAGCCGGTTCGAAGTGATCTGTTCATGGCCGTTCTTCCCCCTCACTGCCGGCGAGGTAGTAGTTGAGGCGGGCGATGGTGCGCTGGCGCTCGACCTCGATGGCGAGGGCCTCGATGCGCGTATCGAGCTCGTCGATACGTGAGCGGATCGCCTCGGCAAAATCGCCGCTGTCGGCGCCGTAGGCCGCCCGCGCAGCCTCGGCTTGCTGCGCCATCTCGTCGAGGAGACGATCGCGGTAAAGCGCGCGCCGCTCGTCGAGGCGCAGGAGGCGGGCCCGGGCGGTCTCCAGCCCCGAGCGCAGGTCCCGCAGCAGGAGTGCCCGTTCCGTACGCAGAGCCTCAGCCTCCGCTCGGGCCGCGCGCACGTGTTGATCCTGGCGCTCATCGGGGAACAGGGGCAGGTCCACGGCTACGCTGAGGGAAAAGAAGTCGGGCCGTGAACTGCCATCCATAGCGTCCTCGCGGTAGCCATAGCCGGCGTTGACGGTGAAGGCGGGCTTGTAGCGCTCTTCGGCGAGGGCCACCCCCGTATCCCCGGCGGCGATGCGGCGTTCCACGCTGCGCACGCTGGGGTGATTGCCGAGCAGCGCCGCGAGCCGTTCCGGCGCGAGGGGCTCAGCCCCGCGCACGGCGGGCTCAACCAGCGCGAGTTCCGGCAGCGATGTTGCCAGCTGCCGTGCGCCGGGGCCGAGCCACTCGCCGAGACGCGAGCGCGCGATGTCTTCTCGCTCGGTAAGCCGCGTCAGCCGGTCATCGAGGCGCGTGAGCTCCAGTTCTGCGCGCACCAGATCCTGCTGGCGGGCATCCCCGAGCGCGCTGCGGTAGCGCGAGGCCACCACCTCGCGCAGCTGCAGGAACAGGTCACGGTCTTCCTCGATGAGCGCGCGTGTGCGGCTGGCCAGGGTGCAGTCCAGCCACAACTCCGTCACTATCAGGGCTACCTGGGCGCGACGCTCGTCCCGGCGGTTGGCCTGCTCCCCCCCGAGGGCCTCCAGGCGCTCGCGCTCAAGTTCCCGGGTAGCGCCGCGCGGTATGGCCTGGGAAAGTCCCACCTGGAACTGGGTCATCGCCTCCTGGTTGAAGGCGAAGCTGTCCATCGGCAGGTTGGCGGCGCCGAGGCGCAACACCGGATCCGGCAGTGCGCCGGCGGCGCGGCCGCGGGCGCGGAAGCTCTCCTGGCGCCATTCGCTGCCCGCGAGCCAGGGATCCCTGGCCCGGGCATCGGCAATGGCCTGGTCGAGCGTCCGGGTTCCTGCGAGCAGCGGTAGTGCAGCGAACAGTAACAGCCCGCCCCCCAGCGCCCTCGCGACGCGGCGTGAAAGCCGCCCGGCGGCGGTAAAGGGATAGTCCATAGTTTTCCATCCACCGTTTCAGTCTTCACGGAAGCCCGGTCCGACCGGCAGACGCCGGTCGGGCGGGTACGACAGCGGGGCATCGACAGGCCGGGCGCCGGTACGGCCGCAGCGCCGCCTGCGCCGGGCACAGCTACCCCGTGTCAGGCAGCGATGGGGGGACGGAAATGGCGCCTGGGAAGCACGCGGGGGGTGAACAGGGGTGCCGCGGCGCCGGCAGCCGCCACGGGCAGCCGTTCCAGGGCCGGCGGCGCGGCGCAGGCGCCGGTCGGCGCCATGCACTGGGCCATGAGGCAGGGGCCCTCATCCTGGCAGCAGTCCGCGCTATCGACGGCGACCATGCCGCTATCGTGCGCCTCCATCACCATGGCATGTTCTCCCCCGGCAGGCATCGCACAGGGCAGGGCAAGGCCGAGCGCCGGCGCACACAGCTGCCCGAGAAGGCACAGGGCCAGGACGGCCTGGCACAGCCCGGGGCGGGACAGGAAAGAGCGGAACAATCGATTCACGGCACCTGGTGCGATGGCAACTTCAGGGCTACAAGCCTAGCACCCGTCGCCCCGGCCAGCCACGTGCCCGCCCCGGGCGGATCGATGATCCGCCCGGGGCGAGGTCCACGCCATCTCCTGCAGCGGCGCCAACCTCGAGGAGGACCGGTACAACCTCGTCGCCCACGACCATTACGAGCGGGTCCCCCACTACCGCAACCTGAGCGACGCCGGGGAGCAGGCACTGCTCGATCGGCACCTCAACCGGGCCACCGATACCTGCATTCCGGAGGAGGAAGCCATCCGCCGCATCGAGGAAGCGATCGTCGCCCTGTGGCAGCGCGCCGGGGAGACCGGCGAGGCCCGGTTCCCACACGAGTACTTCTTCAAACTCCTGCGCTCCGGTGTCCTCGAGAAGCACTGCCAGATCGACCCGAAGGACTCCTGGCTGGTGGCAGCTGCCGAGAAGAACCTGCCCATGGTGGTGCCCGGCTGGGAGGACTCGACCACGGGAAACATCTTCGCCGCCCGCGTGATCACCAGTGAGGTGGAGCGGTCGGTAATGAAGGGCGGGATCGATTATGTGATCGCGCTCGCGGACTGGTACGCCAGTGAGGGCGGCGAGCACGGCTTCGGCTTCTTCCAGGTCGGCGGCGGCATCGCCGGTGGCTTTCCCATCTGCGTCGTGCCGATGCTGGAGCAGAACCTCGGTCGGTCCACGCCGAAGTGGAGCTACTTCTGCCAGCTTTCCGATTCCACGACCAGCTACGGCTCCTATTCCGGGGCTGTCCCGAACGAGAAAATCACCCGGGGCAAGCTGGCCGTGGATACGCCGCGCTTCATCATCGAGTCCGACGCGTCCATCGTGGTCCCCTGGTGTTCGCCTACGTGCTCGACTGGTAGACCCCCCGGGTGGGCGCCACTGCCCCCCACCGTGCGCGACGCTAGCCCCCGGAACGTCAAGGGACACCCCTTCCCGTGCCTGAGGCGTGGGATTGGTGCCATTTGCTCCTGGCACCGGCGGGAATCCCCTTCTACGTTTCGTAAACCGGCTGCCTGCGGGCCGGCCTATTGGCGTGGCGTGGCCTGATCCGCCGTTTGCCGGCCGGCGTAATTGTTCCTGCCGCCGCGCAAACCTCGGCCCCAGGGGAGCGGATCGGCAACCACACCATAACGACATCACAACTGAGGGGGAGGGATCGCGTGACGGCGAACAGCGACCTGTGGGGGCGTCTGCCCAGCGAGGCGGACGAAGCGGCACAACGGCAGCAGGCCATCGACGATCCCGGGGCCTACCACGGCACCATCGCGGCCAGCGAACTGCACTGGTTCGACGGCGAGGGCTGGGTGAACCGCGACCCGGCCGGCGGCTGGCACCGCCTCTCGGCCGACGGCGCCACCGAAGCGGGCCACGAGGATGACTGGCGCCCCTGGCACACCGGCTTCGACGACAGCGCTGCCCCCTTCTACCGCTGGTATGTCGGCGCCGAGACCAACGCCTGCTTCAACGAGGTCGACCGGCACGTACTGCGCGGTCGTGGCAGCCACACGGCGATCATCTTCGAGGGCGACCGCTGGGACCCGTCCCGCAATGATGGCCGCGGCGGCCCCGTGCACGAGGAGCACATCAGCTACCGCCGGCTGCTGCGGGAAACAGTACTGCGGGCCAGGGTGCTGACGACGCTGGGCCTTTCGCGGGGCGACCGGATCGCCTTCAACCTGCCCAATATCCTCGAGCAGATCTACTACACCGAGGCCGCCAAGCGCCTCGGCATCATCTACACGCCGGTCTTCGGCGGTTTCTCCGCCAAGACGCTGTCGGACCGGATCTACGACGCCGGCGCCCGCGTGGTGATCACTGCCGATGGCGGCTACCGCAATGCGGAGGTCGTGCCCTACAAGGAGGCATTCACCGACCAGGCCCTCGACAACTTCATTCCCCGCACCGCGGCCCTGGCCTGCTTCGAGCGTGTGCTCGCGGACTACGACCTCGGCGAGGCCCGGGATCGCATCGTCAACGCCGTGCGCGACGGCGTCGCGGGGGAAATCACCCTGGAGCGCAGCGACCTCATGCGCGAGCTCGGCGCGGCCCTGGCCGCCGAGGAAAGCCTGCCTGCGGAGCGCTCTGCGGAGCTGCGCACGGCCGTCGCAAGGGAACTCGCCGGCGTCGGCCATACGGTAGAGCAGGTCGTGGTGGTGCGCTATACGGGCCAGGAGGTTGTCGTGCAGCCGCGGGACCGCTGGTCGTCGGATCTCGTCGCCAACGCCACGAGCGAGGCACTCGCGGCGGCGGCCGAGGCCGGCTTCCGGGCAGACAGCCTGGAGGCGCTCGATACGCTCGACGACGGTGACTACTGGCGTGCCCTGGCCGGCAGCCAGCCGGCGGTCCCGGTACCGGCCGACTGGCCGCTGTTCGTGATCTACACCTCCGGCTCCACCGGCAAACCCAAGGGCGTGGTGCACACCCACGGCGGCTGGCTGGCCGGCATCGCGCACACCATGCGCATGGTGTTCGATGCAAGGGATGAGGACCGGCTCTACGTGGTCGGCGATCCGGGCTGGATCACAGGCCAATCCTACCAGATGGCCGCGCCGCTGGCCCGGGGCATCACCACGGTGATCGTCGAGGGCTCGCCGCTGTTTCCGCACGCCGGCCGCTTCGCCTCGGCCATCGAGCGCCACGGCGTCACCCTGTTCAAGGCGGGCTCGACCTTCCTCAAGGCGGTAATGACCGACCCGGCCAGCATCGAGGACATGGCCGCCTACGACATGAGTGGCGTCAAGGTCGCGACCTTCTGTGCCGAGCCCGTGTCACCGGCCGTGCAGCAGTTCGGTATGGAACGCCTCTGCCCGCGCTACATCAACTCCTACTGGGCCACGGAACACGGCGGCATGGTGTTCTCCTGCCCGTGGGGCGACCTCAAGGACCTGAAGCCCGATGCGCGCACCTGGCCGCTGCCCTGGATCCAGGCCGAGGTCCGCATCGCCACGGAAATGGACGAGGCGGGCCGGGCCACGGCCTGGCGCCGCGCCGAAGCGGGCGAGAAGGGCGAGCTCGTGCTCACTCAGCCCTACCCCTACCTCGCCCGCACGATCTGGGGCGATGCGGAGAAGCTCGGCACGGACGCATGGCGCGGCGACATCGAGCGCTTCGCGGACGTCTATTTCAACCGCTGGACCGACGGCCTCGCCTACACGCAGGGCGATTACGCGCGGGAACTCGATGACGGCGGCATCACGCTGCACGGCCGCTCGGACGACGTGATCAACGTCTCGGGGCACCGCATCGGCACCGAAGAGATCGAGGGCGCCATCCTGCGCGACAAGACCCTGCGCTCGGATTCCCCGGTGGGCAACGCCGTGGTCGTCGGCGCGCCGCACGACGAGAAGGGGGAGACGCCGGTGGCGTTCCTGATCCCCGCGCCGGGCTCACGCCTTGGCGACGACGATTTCGCCCGGCTGCAGGGGCTGGTGCGCGCCGAAAAGGGCGTTACGGCCGTGCCCTCGGACTTTCTCGTCGTGTCCGCCTTCCCGGAAACCCGCTCCGGCAAGTACATGCGGCGGACGCTTCGTTCGCTGCTTCTCGGGGACCCGCTCGGCGACCTGTCGACGCTGCGCAACCCGGAGGTCGTCGATGAAATCCGCGACACCGTGGCGCAGTGGAAGGCCTTCGGCCAGCTGGCCCAGGCGCGGCAGATCGTGCAGAGCTACCGGCACCTGCGGGTGGAGACCCATGACATCCTGCCCGGGCGGCAGATCGCCCTGCTGGTAATCGACTCGCCGCCGGTGAACTCCCTGAACGAGCGCTCCCTCGACGAGCTGAACACGGTGCTCCAGCACATCACCCACCAGGACCACATCGAGGCCCTGGTGATCACCGGCGCCGGCAGCGCCTTCGTCGCCGGCGCCAACGTCAAGGAGCTGCTGGAAGTCGGCGAGGCCGGGGACCTCGAGTCCGCGCAGACGCCCCCGAACGCGGCACACACGGCCTTCTCGCTGCTGGAGAACCTCGGCAAGCCCGTGGTCGCCGCGGTCAACGGCCCCGCCCTGGGCGGCGGCTGCGAACTCATGCTCGCCTGCGCCTGCGTGGTTGCGGACCGGCACGCCCGCTTCGGCCAGCCGGAGATCAACCTGAACCTCCTGCCCGGCTACGGCGGCACGCAGCGGCTGACCCGGCGCCTGTACCAGCGCCGCGGTGATGAGGGGCTGCTCGAGGCGGTGCGCCTGATCGCCTCCGGCCGGGCCCTGGACGCGCAGGAAGCCGAGACCGCCGGCCTGGTCGACGTCGTCGTCGAACGCCGGGGACCAGTCGAGGCCGCCATGGCGCTCGTGCGCGAGTATCTCGAGGGCGGCGGCCTGCTCACGGCCGCCATGGAGCGGCATCGGGCATACCTTGCGGCCCGGGAGAAGCAGCTGCCCTACGACGACAGCCTGCTCGAGGACCCGCGGCTGGCACCGACGCTCGCTCAGCTGCGCGCCGGCGGCCGCGGCCACTGCCTCGACCGCATCATCGACGCCATCGGCTACGGTGCCCGCGAGGGCCAGGCCGCGGGCCTCAAGCACGAGGCGCGGCTCTTTGCCGAGGCGGTCTGTGACCCGGCGGCCGGCCCCGTGGGTATTACGGCCTTCCTGGAGCGGCGCAGCGCGCCGCTGCCCCTCAAGTACAACCCGGTCGCGCCGGATGCAGATGCAGCGACAAGAGCGGAACTCGAGGCGGCGGGCGAGCTCCTGCCCCTCGATGCGCCCTTCTACCCCGGGGTAACGCCGCTGCCGCCCTACCAGTACGGCATGGGGGTCGCCCGCAGCACCGTCGACGGCGCACCGGCGCACGGCGACCCGGCGGTCGCCGAGAAGCTGCTGGTGTTCCCGACGCCCAAGCCGGGCCCGAACGAGGCCCTCGTCTATTTGCTCGCCTCGGAGATGAACTTCAACGACATCTGGGCCATCACCGGGATCCCGGTCTCTCCCTTCGATGCCCGGGACGCCGATGTGCAGGTCACCGGCTCCGGCGGCGTGGCCCTCATCGCCCAGCTCGGCGAGGAGCTGGTGCGCGAGGGGCGCCTCGCCGTCGGCGACCTGGTGACGATCTACTCGGGCCAGAGCGAGTTGCTGTCGCCGGACCAGGGCCTCGACCCGATGGCAGCGGATTTCCGCATCCAGGGCTATGAGCGCAACGACGGCAGCCACGCCCAGTTCCTCGTGGTCCAGGGACCGCAGCTGCACAGGAAGCTGCCGACGCTGACCATCGAGGAGGCCGGTTCCTACGGCCTCACCCAGGGCACGATCCACCGCGCCCTGTTCACGACCCTGGACATCCAGCCCGGGCGCCGCCTCTTCGTCGAGGGTGCGGCCACGGGCACCGGCCTCGACTGCCTGCGCACGGCGCGGCAGACCGGGCTGTCCGTGGTCGGCATGGTCTCCTCGGACGCGCGCGGCGAGCGCGTCCGCGCCTTCGGCGGCGAGCCGGTGAACCGCCGCGACGAGCGCTGGGCCGGCTGCTTCACGCCGGTGCCGGACGACCCCGCGGGCTGGGACGCCTGGGAGAAAGCCGGCGAGCCGTTCGTGGACTTCGTGCGCAGCGCTGCCGGCGGCGACGTCGACTACGTGGTCTCCCACGCCGGCGAGAACGCCTTCCCCCGCTCCTTCCAGGCGCTCGGCGAGAACGGTGTGCTTACCTTCTACGGTGCATCCTCGGGTTACCGTTTCTCGTTCATGGGCAAGCCGGGCGCCTCGACGCCGGCGGCCGTGTTCGAGCGCGCCGGCCTGCGCGCCGGCAACACGCTGCTGGTGGTCTATGGCCCCGGCGCCGGGGACGGCATCGTCGACCCGGTGGCCATCGAAGCCATCGAGGTAGGCTGCAGCCTGGGCGCCCAGGTCGCCGTGCTCGCCGACACGGTATCGCAGCGGGAGTTCGTGACCTCCCTCGGCTTCGGCACGCGCCTTACGGGCGTTGTCAGCATCGACGCCATCGCCCGCCGCCTCGGCGACGAGTTCGACCCGCCGGGACCCTTCCCGGTGCTGCCGGACGCGTTCAACGAATCCGCGGAGTTCAAGGAAGCGGTGCGCCGCTTCTCCGATCGCACGCTCAAGCCCATCGGCTCGGCAGTCGCGCCGTTCCTGCGCAATACCCTGGACAAGCGCGGCCTGCCGGACGTGGTCTTCGAGCGCCCGGGCCGCGACGGCCTCGGCCTCGCCACCGCACTGGTCAAGCCGAACGTCGGCAAGGTGGTCTATGCCGAGGACCTCGCCGGCCAGCGCCTGTCCTTCTACGCCCCGCAGGTGTGGATGCGCCAGCGGCGCATCCTCATGCCCAGCGCGGAAATCCGCGGCACGCACCTGAACACGGCGCGGGAGTTCGCCGAGATGCAGGAGCGCATCGCCGCGGGCATGGGTGACGTGATGGCCCCGGTGCCGGTGCCCCTCGAGGAGATCCACGAGGCACACCAGGCCATGTGGGAGAACCGCCACGCCGGCGCCAACTACGTGGCCGTGCACGGCCTGCCGCGGGCGGGCCTGAAGACGCGCGACGAGCTGTACCGCGCCTGGGCCATCCGCGAGGCGGAGAAACGGGGCGAGACCCTGCAACACATCGATACGGGATCGGCAGGAGCACTGCGATGAACGACAACACCACACCCACCGCCAGCACCGCCGGGGCCCGCCTCGCGGACAAGGTCATCATCCTCACCGGCGCCGCCGGCAGTATCGGCAGCTGGATTTCCCGCAGCCTGCTGCGTGAGGGCGCAAAGGTGGTGATGACGGGGCGCAACGCCGACAAGCTCGAGGCGTTCATGGACGAGCTCGCCGCGGAAGGGTTCGACCGCGCGGCGATGGCGCCGGCCCTCGGCGATACCGCCGACCCACAGGTCTGCCGCGACATCGTCGCCACGGCCCTCGAGCACTTCGGCCGCATCGACGTGCTGGTAAACAATGCCGGCGCCGCCGGGCCGCGGCGCACGCTGCGCGAGATCCCCTTCAGCGAGGCGGAGATGCGCGCCCGCGGCGACGACCAGACCATGCTCGACTCCGCCATGAACCTGCTCGCCGCACCCTGGAACATGGCACGCGCCGTGGTGCCCCACATGGCGGAGTGCGGTTCCATCGTGAACGTCTCGACGATCTTCTCGCGCACGCATTATTACGGACGCATCCCCTACACGGTCCCCAAGAGCGGCCTCAATGCCCTCTCCCACGGCCTAGCGCTGGAGCTCGGTGACGAACGCGGTATCCGGGTGAACACCGTCTTCCCCGGCCCCATCGAGTCGGAACGCATCGACAATGTGTTCGCCAACATGGATGCGCTGCAGGGCGCCGAGCCGGGCAGCACCTCGAAGGAGTTCCGCGACCTGATGATCGCGCGCCGCCCCGGGCCGGACGGGGAGCTGGAGTACCGCTACCCGACACCCGCGGACGTCGCCTCCACCATCACCTTCCTGTCGACCGGGGAGTCGGCGTCGCTGTCCGGCCACGCCTTCGAGGTCACCAACGGCATGCAGGTGCCGGCGCAGAGCCGCGCCAAGCTCGTATCCTGGCCGGACAAGCGCCTCGAGGACCTGACCGGTCAGGTCGTGTTCATCCTGGGCGGCAGCGAGTACGAGGAGGCGCTGGTGTTCGCCGAGCGCCACCTGGTGAGCGGCGCCCGCGTCGTCCTCGCCTTCCGCACCCTGGAGGCCCTCGGCTATGCCCGCTCGCTCACGGCGTCCCGCGGGCTCGACCAGCTGCACCTCTTGCACCTGGAACCGCTTCGCGGTGAATCCGCCGACCGCTGCTTCGACTACATCCGCGACCATTTCGGCCGCCTCGATGCCGTCGTCGTACTGCCGCGCTCGGGCAATGGCGTGCACGGCTACTCCCTGAGCACCGCCGGCGACGAGGACGTGGCGGACTTCGTCCGCGACGAGATCGTCTCCCCTGTAGCCTTCGCCAGGGCTCTGGCCAACAACCTGGACCGCTGGGGCACGATCACCGAGGCTCCGGCGCTGACCTACGTCACCAACCCGAGCGACGGTCACGGCAACTACCTGAACGAGATCAAGCGGGCCGCCATCGAGGCACTGCTGCGCACCTGGCGCCACGAGGACTCGCAACAGCAGAAGAAGGGCGAGCGATGCTGGTCGGTGCTGCCGAACCAGCTGGTGCGCTATGACAACCAGGAGGAGGACAACCTCACCTTCTCGGCGGACTGGGCGGCCACGCTCACCAACCGGGTCCGGCGCATGGACCCGATCAATCTCTGGGTACCGAAAAGCATCAAGCGCGCCACCGGCAAGGGCAGCATGCCCGCAGCGATCCAGCGCGTGCTCCCGGGCCTGCACAAGGGCAAGACCGCGGTCATCACCGGCGGCAGCCTCGGTATCGGCCTGCAGCTCGGCCGCTTCCTCGCCATCGCCGGCGCGCGGGTCCTGCTCTCGGCGCGCAGCGAGCCCAGGCTCCGCGAGGCCCGCGACGAGATCGTGGAGGAACTGCGCGGCATCGGCTATCCGACGCCGGAGGAGCGGGTGCATATCCTCGCGGATACCGACGTCGGTGACGGGGCGTCCCTGGAAAAGCTCTTCCAGCACTCCATCGACCTCTTCGGCCATGTCGATTTCCTGATCAACAACGCCGGCATCTCCGGCGCCGAGGAAATGGTCGTCGACATGACCCTCGAGGCGTGGAACCGCACCATGGATGCGAACCTCATCTCGAACTACTCGCTCATCCGCAAGTACGCGCCGCTCATGAAGGCGCGCGGGTCCGGTGTGGTCATGAACGTCTCCAGCTACTTCGGCGGCGAAAAGTACGTGGCCGTGGCCTACCCGAACCGCGCCGACTACGCCGTTTCCAAGGCCGGCCAGCGTGTCCTCGCGGAGATCCTGTCGCGCCACCTCGGGCCAGAGATCCAGATCAACGCCCTGGCCCCGGGGCCGGTGGACGGCGCCCGCCTGCGCGGCCTCGGCGGTGCGCCGGGGCTGTTCGAGCGCCGCGGCCGCCTGGTGCTGGAAAACAAGCGCCTGAACCGCATCCATGCCGCAGTCCTCGCCGCCCTCGGCGAGGGCATGACGCCCGAGGACCTGCTGGTGCTGGCGAAGAACGCGGTGGGTGACATCAAGCTGCCGCGCACGGCGAAGGCGCTGGCCAAGCTGTTCGTGCAGGTGGAGGAGAGCCGGGAAGGCGGCAACTCCACCGCCTACCTGCTCAACCGGGACCTCGCCGGCAAGCTCATGGACCGGCTCACCACCGGCGGCCTGTTCCCGCCGGCCATTGCCGAGCAGTTCCTGGATAGCTTCGTCGACACGCCAACACCGTTCTTCGACGACAGCGCCGTGAAGAAGGCGGCGAAGGGTATCGAGACCGGCATCCTCAACAGGCTGCACCTGCACAAGATGCCCACGGACGAGCAGATCGGCCTGTCGACGGTGTTCCACCTCGCCGACGACATCGCCAGCGGCGAGACCTTCCACCCCTCCGGCGGCCTCAAGTTCGACCGCTCCGTCACCGAGGGTGAACTGCTGCTGCCGCCGGACCGGGAGCGCCTGGCAAAGCTCAAGGGCAAGCGCGTCGTGCTCATCGGCGACGCCATGCGCGAGGAGCTCGCCGCCATCGGCGAGGGCTTCATCGACCTCGGCATCGCGTCGCTGTCCGTGCTCACCCGCTCGAAGGAAGCACAGGAGGAAATCCAGCACGGCCTGGAGCCGAAGGCCAGCATCCCGATCGACGTGCGCGTGATCGGCGACGACCTGGAAGCGGCCCTGGACGACCTCCTGCACAATCAGGGCGGCTTCGACGTGGTCGTGAGCGCGCCCTTCGCGCGGCTGCCCTTCAACGCCCTCGCGGCGGAGAAGGGCGAGTCCTGGGACCGGGTGCTCTCGCACACGGACTTCGCGCGGCTGGTCGAGGAACAGCTCACGCACCACTTCCGCGTCGCCCGCCGGGCGGCGCTGGTGCCGAACTGCCAGATCGTGCTGCTGACGCCGGACACCTCTTTCGTCTCCTCCCGGGAGGAGTTCGCCCTCGCCCTCTTCGTGAAGAACGCGCTGCACGCCTTCACGGTGACCCTGGGCGTGGAGACGGAGCGGCTGCCGACGACGCCGGCGGTCAACCAGGTGCAGCTCACCCGCCGCGCCCGGGCCGAGGAGCCGGCGAACGAGCAGGAGCTCGAGGAGGAGATGGAGCGCCTGGTGCAGGCGGTGCTGCAGTGCGCCGTCCCCGCGCCGAGCCCGGCGGAAAGCCGCTACCTGGCGCGGATCTTCCGCGGTAACGCGGTTACCGTCTGACTGGAGGTCTCCATGCGACACTGGCCCCTGCTCGCTTTACTGACGCTCGGCGCTAGCGCCCACGCGGCGCCGGAGTCGGCACGCGCAACGGCGGCGGCCGTGCCTGAGGACAGCCGCGAGGCCGTCGCCATGCCGCCGCTGCAGCGGGCGCTCCTGCGCGAGGAGATGATCCAGCACACTGCCACGGTGCAGCAGCTCGTCGACCTGCTGGGCAAGGGGGATCTTGCAGGCGCGGCCGAGGTGGCAGAGCGCGACCTCGGCCTGTCCTCCATGGGCAAACACGCGGCCGCGACCCGGGGCATGGGCCCCGGGCGCTTCTTCCCATCACCCATGCGCAGCGTCGGTATCGGCATGCACGAAGCGGCCAGCCACTTCGCCGACGTCGCCCGCGAGGGCGATGCCGAGGCGGCGCTGAAGGCACTCTCGCCCGTGCTGGGCGCCTGCGTTTCCTGCCACTCGGCCTATCGACTCGAGTAGGCATCACGTGCATTTCCGGGAACTGAAGCGGTAGACCGCCCGGAGAGCGGTTCTGTGTGACTAAAGCTGGCTGCGGATCGGCAGCAGGCGCATGAAGCCAGCCACCGCGCGGGTCCACCAGCTCGTCTCCGGCTCGTGGGTCCATACGCGCTCAATGCCATCCCGCTGATCGCGCCAGCGCAGGCGCCCGTGCTCCTCGAGGAACAGCGCGTAGGTCTGCTCCGGCAGCGCCGCTACGACAAGGTCGTTGATTCCCCGCGCCAGCGCGGCTGAGCGGATGATCACGCCGGATTCGGTATTCAGGTTCGCGGAGCGCGGGTCGAAGTTGAAGGAGCCGATGAACAGCTCGCGCTGGTCGATGATGAAGGCCTTCGTATGCAGCGTCGCCTTCGCGCCGCTGGCGGCGACCAGCTCGGCGCCGGCGACGTCAGCGTCCGGCCTCGTCTCGTAGAGCGCCACACCGGCTTCGAGGAGCGGCTTGCGCGACGGCGCATAGCCTGCATGCACCGCGAACTGGTTGTTCGCCGCCAGCGCGTTGGTGACCACTGTTACAGTGACCCCTCGGTCAACCAAGCCCGCCAGGGCCGCCACCCCGCTGCGCCGGGGTACGAAGTAGGGCGACACGATGAACACCTCCTCCTGCGCAGCGCGGAAGGCATCGGCCAGCGGCGCCGTGATCAGGGGCGCTTCACCGGCGCGGGACGGTACACCCTTGTCCGGCGAATCGTAGATCAGCGTGTAAGGCGCCCAGGTCAGGCTGCCGGCACTCTCGTCCAACAGGTGCAGCGCGTTGCGCCTGAGTGCCTCGGCGTAGCGGGAAGCTGCGATTTCCGCCTTCCAGTCGGCGACCACTCTTCGCAGCTGCGCCAGGGCCGCCGCGGGGTCTTCCGGCATGCGCGCGAAAGCCGGCACGGGCAACGCTGTCTCGTGGTTCCAGTAGCGGTCGAACATCACCGACACGTCGGCGACGACCGGGCCGACGGCGAGCACATCGAGGTCCGAGAAGCGCGCATCCTCGCGGGCCCCGAAATACTCGTCTGCGATGTTGCGCCCCCCGACGACCGTCACCTGGCCGTCCACGGTGAAGGATTTGTTGTGCATGCGCCGGTTGATGCGCCGGAACTCCGTCACACCGCTAACGGCACGCCCCAGGGCTCCGCGGCGGAAAGGGTTGAAGATACGGATGGCGATGTTCGGGTGCGTGTGCAGAGCCGCCAGGCCTTCGTCGTAGCCCCCCGTGAATACGTCATCGAGGAGCAGGCGCACACGCACCCCCCGGTCCGCCGCATCCAGCAGCGCCGCCACCAGGGCACGGCCCGTGAGGTCGTTCTTGATCAGGTAGTACTGCAGGTCGATGCTGGTGTCGGCCCGGGCAGCCAGCAGCAGGCGGATCGCCAGGGCGTCAATGCCGTCGCTGATAACGTGGAATCCCGCGTGCCCGGCCGGTCGACCCTGAAGGAGCGGCGCGACGGACCGCGCGAGCTGCGTATCCGCTGGCGGCAGAGCGTAGGCGGCTTCGCGCGGGTAATCCCGGTCGATGGACGCGCAACCCGCGACCACCAGCAGCAGCGCACCACCCAGCAACTTCCTGCCGGCGCGCAGGGCGCCGCCTTCGCGAACGCGGCGGAAAATTCCGCGCAGCGCCCCTATCTCCGGTAGCATCCCGCTCATCGCGACCATCCTGGATACCCAGTCATGCCGAGGAAAGCACCTCCGCAACGCCGCGGCAAGCCCCGCGGCCCGACACAGGCGCGTCGCCGGCTTTCACGGCAGGCGCCCGCGATCGGCGATGAGTTCCCGGGAACGGTACGGGATGTGGCGGCGACCGGCGAGGGTATCGTGGAACACCCCGGCGGCCAGGTGTGCTTCGTGCCCGGCGCCTGGCTTGGCGAGCGCGGCCGCTTCCGGATCACCGGCCGCCGCGGCCGCGCCGCCACCGGTGCGCTGGTCGCGCTGGAAGCGCCCTCCCCCGACCGGGTATCGCCCCCGTGCCCGCACCACGGCCATGACGACGCGCGCTGCGGCGGCTGTCCCTGGCAGTTCATGGCCTACGACGCACAGCTCGCGGCCAAGGAGGCCCGGCTGCGCCAGGCACTCGAACGTCTCGGGGTCGCCGAGGCGCAGGCACCCATCTGGGCAGCCCCCGAGACGCTGGGCTACCGCAACCGCGCCCGCCTGCGCAGCGACGGCGAGCGCATCGGCTTTCTCGCCGCCGGCTCCAACCGGCTGGCACCGATCGACGACTGCCCGGTACTCACGGCGCGCAACCGCGAGACCCTCGCGGCCCTGCGGGCGCAACTGCCGGAACCCGCCTGGCGACCGCGGCGCCGCGGCCCGCTCACCGTCCTGCCGATCGACGACGAGCAGGGTCCGGAGGCCGTCACGCCGAATGCGCCGCAGGCCTTCCGCCAGGGCAACAGCGCGCAGAATACGCGCATGCGCGAGTGGCTGGCCGGTTCGATCACAGACCTGGCGGGACGCCCCGCCGTGGAGCTCTTCGCCGGCTCCGGCAATTTCACGGACGTGCTGGCAGCGGGCGGCTGCCGCCCCGTGCTGGCCTTGGACAGCGCCGGCGACGCCATCGCCACCCTGCAAACCCGGGGCCTGCCCGCCGTCAACACGCTGGCGCTGGACCTCTTTACCGAAACGGCCCCGGTCGCGTTGGAAACAGCGCTCGCGAGCGCGGAGCTGCTGGTGATGGACCCGCCCCGCGAGGGCCTGCGCCAGCTGCCGGCCTTCATCAGGCGCGCCCCCCGACTCAGCGCGATTCGTTACATCTCCTGCGATGTCGCCACCTTCGCCCGCGACCTCGAGGCACTGTTCGACGCCGGCTTCCACCTCGATGAGGTACAGCCCCTGGACCTGTTCCCCCACACACCGCACCTGGAATTGCTGGCGACGCTATCCCGGCCCGCCTGACGCCTGCCAGGGGGGGTGAGCCGGCGGCGCCGGGCGCGTACCATCGGCATGACCCTTGAGCGGGAGATACCATGCACAGCGACAACCTGCATCTCTGGACCCACCGCCACGTCTTCGGCCAGGACCGGCGCCGTGCGGGCGAGCGGCGCACGCTGCTCGTCATCGTCCTTACCGCCGCCACCATGGTCCTCGAAATCAGCACCGGCATACTCTTCGGCTCCATGGCCCTGCTCGCCGACGGCCTGCACATGGCCTCGCATACCGTGGCCCTGGGCATAACGGCCTTCGCCTATGTCTATGCGCGGCGTCACGCCGCCAACCCGAGCTTCAGCTTCGGCACCGGCAAGGTGAACGCGCTGGGAGGCTTCACCGGCGCCCTGCTGCTCGCCGCTTTCAGCCTCGCCATGGCCTGGGAGAGCGTGGCGCGCTTCATTGCGCCGGTGCCCATCGCCTTTGACCAGGCCATCGGCGTAGCCGTGCTCGGCCTCATCGTGAATGGTGTCTCCGTCTTGCTGTTGGGAGGGGATCACGACCACGGGCACAGCCATGGACACGGGCATGGCCATTATCATGAGCACAGCCTTGATCACGACCATGAACACGCCCACGGACATGACCACAACCTGCGCTCAGCCTACCTCCACGTCCTCGCCGACGCGCTGACCTCGCTGCTGGCCATCTTCGCCCTGCTCGCCGGCAAGTACCTCGGCCTCAACTGGATGGACCCTGCCATGGGCATCGTCGGTGCGCTCCTGGTAGCACGCTGGTCTGCGGGCCTCCTGCGCGACACCAGTCATACCTTGCTCGACCGGCAGGCGCCCGAGCCGCTGTGTGACCAGCTGAGGCGCGCCATCGAGAGCCACGGCCACGACAGCGTCACCGACCTGCACCTGTGGTCCATCGGACCGGGCCTGCACGCGGCCGAAATCGCCGTGGTGAGCCACGATGAACTCACGCCCGGTGACGTGAAGGCCCGCCTGCCCGTCGACCTGCGCGTCGTCCATGCCACCGTGGAAATTCACCGCTGCCCGGGGCAGGGCTGAATGACAGCCGCGATCATCGACGACCTCAACGGCGACCCGCCCGGCGGCGGCCGCTGGACCTGTGTCGCGGACACGGTGATGGGTGGGGTCTCGGGCGGGCAGCTGCGCACGGAACTTGTCGCCGGCCGTCGCGCCCGGCGCCTGACCGGGACCGTGAGCCTCGCCAACAACGGGGGGTTCCTGCAGATGGCCATCGATCTCGCCGCGGACGGCAGCAGCGTCGATGCGAGCGGCTTCACGGGGCTTTCCCTGACGGTCTGCGGCGACGGCGAGGAATACGGCCTGCACCTGCGCACGGACGACGTCCGGCGCCCCTGGCAGAGCTACCGGGCCCGCTTCCGGGTCCCGGAAACCTGGACCACCGTCACCCTGCCCTTTACCGTCTTTGCCCCGCACCGCCTCGAAGCGTCCCTGGACCTTTCCCGGCTGCGCCGCATCGGCCTCGTGGCCATCGGCCAGCCGGGGCCGGTGGATCTCGCCCTCGGTGACCTGCGTTTCTATTGACCGCACACACGCCGCCTTCACGGCGCCACCTCCTATGGCCTAACATAGAGCTGCGGGGCCGGACCCTGTCCGCGCAGCCCCGCTCCCCCAGCCACCACCTGAACGGAAAGCACCCGTGAGCCAAGTCGACGAACAACGCGAGAAAATCCGCAGCGCCACCGGCTTCATCGCCGCCCTGGACCAGAGCGGAGGCAGCACCCCGAAGGCCCTGCACCTCTATGGTATCGAGGAGGATGCCTGGTCCACCGACGCCGAGATGTTCGACCTCGTGCACGCCATGCGCACGCGGATCATGACTGCCCCGGCCTTCGACGGGGACCGCATCCTCGGCGCCATCCTGTTCGAGGACACCATGGAGCGGGAAGTCCTGGGCCGGGCGACGCCCGAGTACCTCTGGGGCGTCAAGCACGTCGTGCCCTTCCTCAAGGTCGACAAGGGCCTCGACGAGCTCGCCGACGGCGTGCAGCGCATGAAGCCCATGCCGGGGCTAGACGACCTGCTCGGCCGCGCGGTCAGCGCCGGGATTTTCGGCACCAAGATGCGCTCGGTCATCAAGGAGGCGAACGATGCCGGCATCGACGCCGTGGTGGCACAGCAGTTCGAGGTCGCCGGCCGCATCATAGACGCGGGGCTCGTGCCGATCGTCGAGCCGGAGGTCGACATCCGCTGCCCCGACAAGGCCGCCGCGGAGCAGCAGCTCAAGGCAGGCATCCTCGCCGCGCTGGACCAGCTCGGTGACGGACGGCAGGTCATGCTCAAGCTGACGCTGCCTGAAGAGGACGGTTTCTACAGTGCCTGCGTCGACCACCCGGCAGTGCTCCGGGTCGTGGCCCTGTCCGGCGGCTACAGCCGCGCGGAGGCAAACGAGCGCCTCGCCCGCAACCCGGGCGTGATCGCCAGCTTCTCCCGCGCCCTGACCGAGGGGCTGTCCGCGCAGCAGAGCGACGACGAGTTCAACGCCGCCCTAAACCGCTCGATCCAGAGCATCTACGACGCCTCGGCGACCTAGTCGCCGGGCTGATCCCCCGGGCGCGGCCCCTCAGCCGCGCCAGCCTTCCAGCTCCAGCAGCCAGCGCTTGCGCGCCGTGCCGCCGGCGTAGCCCGTCAGACTGCCGTCGGCGCCGATCACCCGGTGGCAGGGCACGACGATGGGCAGCGGGTTGCGGCCGTTGGCCGCCCCGACGGCGCGCACGGCCCGGGGCCGGCCCAGGTCGCGGGCGAGGTCACCGTAGCTGCGCGTCTCGCCGAAGGGGATGGCCGCGAGCGCCGCCCACACCGTTTCCTGGAATGCCGTTCCCGCGGCAGCCAGAGGCAGGTCAAAGACACGGCGCCGTCCCGCGAAGTATTCGCCCAGCTGCGCCGCGGCGCGGCTGAGCACGGGCGCGTCGCCCGCGGGGAGACGCTCAACGTGGGTACCGGGGAAGGCGATCCGCTCGAGCAGCCCGTCGCGGGCAATCAGCTGCAGGGAGCCCACGGGCGTAGCCAGGAGGGTTGCGCTCAGCATGTCGGTCTCCGCCGCGCGGCCATCCGACAAGCTTAGCCCGAAAGCGCGACCTGCGCGCGGTAGTGGCGCCGCCAGGTGAAAAAACCGACGGTTACGATCACGAGATACGCGGCGAAAAGCGCCGCTGTCAGTTCCAGTCCCCGGTCAAGGTAGAGCACAATGCTCACCCCATCGACGACGATCCAGTACAGCCAGTTCTCCAGGATCTTCCGCGCCACCATCCACGTGGTGACGATGGCCCCCCAGGTGGTGAAGGCGTCGAGATACGGCAGCGCGGCATCGGTATAGCGGGTCAGGAGCGCCCCGGACAGGACGGACAGCACGAGGACGCCGGTGATGGCGAGAAAGTGATCCCGCGGTCCGAAGCGGCTGATCGCCAGGGTGCCGGCCTCACCGGGGCGTTTCCACTGCCACCAGCCGTAGACCGCCATGCCGAGGTAGTAGACCTGAAGCGCCGACTCCAGGTACAGGCGGACCTGCCAGAAGAGCACGAGAAAGATCGCCGTACTGGCAAAGGCGGCACACCAGCACCAGAGGCTTTCCCGAGCCGCCAGCAGCAGGTAGGCGATGCCGAGGAGGACGGCGAGCGCCTCCCAGGTTGCGAGCCATTGCCAGGCCGCCGCCACCGGTCAGGGCGCCGCGTCGATAGCCAGCGCACCTGGAATGAACTTGCACACGAGCACCTGCCTGCCGAAGCGCTCTGCGCTGGCGCGCAGGGCGCCGGCCACAGTGCTCATCACCGTGTCGAAGTCACCGCGGAGCTGCGTGCTCATGGCATTGGTCACCACCGTGAGCCCGGCCTCGGCGGCCAGGTCGTCGATCAGCGCGCGGATCGGCGGCTCGTAATCCTCGCGCAGCGGGTAGAGGCTGAGTTCGGCGGTCAGTTCCATGGGGTGTTCCGGGCTTGCTGCGGGGCCGCCAGTATAGCCGCTGCAGGTGGCGGCTTCAGGTCTCGCGGAGTGCGGACGCAAGCAGCGGCGCAAGCGCCACGGCGTTGCTCTCGTGCACGATCGAGTCGGTACTCAGCACCTCGCCCACACCGGCCCCGGCGAGCACCGCCAGGGCGTCATCCGCGAACAGGGCGTGGGTCACCGCGACATCCACGCGGGACGCACCCGCCGCGCGCAGCGCCCGGCAGGTTTCCGCGAGGGTGCGCCCGGTACTCGCCACGTCGTCGACGAGAACCACCGCGCGCCCGGCCACGGTGACGGGCGGCAGCTCGATGGCCACGGCGCGGTCGCCGCTGCGGGTTTTCGCCGCGACGGCGTGCTCGAGGCCGGCGCGGTCGGCGATCGCCTCGACCCACTGCAGGGACTCTTCATCAGGGCCGAGCAACAGCGGCGCATCCTCGCGCGCGGCCAGGCGCGCCGCGAGCGGTTCCGCGGCGCTCAGGGCGAGGGCCCGCGGTACCGGCACCGCGTCCGCCAGCACCGGCGTGCGGTGCAAGTGCGGGTCGACGGTGACGACGGTGCCGAAGCAGCGCGCCAGCTCCCGGCCAATGATGCGCTGGCTGACCGCCTCGCCGGGGTGGAAAGCCTTGTCCTGGCGCATATAGCAGAGGTAGGGCGCCGCCAGCGCCAGCGCTTCGGCACCGAGTTCCCGGGCCGTCGCCGCCGCGAGGAGGAGCTCGACCAGCTTGTCGTTGGGCCGGTCGAGGCTGCGGCAGAAGAGCACTCGTGGCGGCACCGGCGTCGGCAGGCGCACCCGGCTCTCCCCGTCCGGGAAGCGGTGCACCTCGACCTCGGCATAGGCGACACCGAGCGCGGCCGCCAGGCGTTCTGCCGGTGCCCGGTAGTCGGCGAAGCCGAGGACAACGTCGACGGCCGCGCCCATTCAGCCGTCCACCGCCACCACGAAGCCGCTGTCGGCCTCGGCGGCCTCGCAGGCGAAGGCGAAATCCGCCTCGAAGGCCGCGTGGATCGCGTAGAGGGGCTCACCCTCGCGCACCGGCTCGCCCACCTTGCGCAGCAGGTCGACACCGGCACCCTGGTCCAGCGGTGCGCCGGCCAGCCGCGCGATACGCGCCAGCTGCAGGTTGTCGATCGACGCCACCTTGCCGTCCCGGGGCGCGGCAAGCTCCCGGCGCAGGCGCCCGGGCTCCGGCGGCGACGGGTTGACGCCCTGCATCTCCATGATCGCGCGCATGCGCTCGAGGGCCCGGCCGGAATCGAGGATGTCCCGCGCGAGCACATAGCCCTGGCCACCGCGCACGTCCGGGTCGAATTCGAGGATGCGGCTGGCCAGCTGGAGTGCCTTCTCGCGCAGGTCCCGGGGCTGGTCCGGGTCGTTCTCCAGCACCTGCATGACATCCCGGGCTTCGAGCACGGGCCCGATGCCGCGGCCGATGGGCTGAAGCCCGTCCGTGATGATCACCTCCACGTGCAGGCCGGTCCGATCGCCAACGAACTCGAACAGCTTGCGCAGCCGGAGCGCCTCGCCCTGGGTACTGACCTTGGCGGTCGGCCCCATGGGAATATCGACGAGCAGGTGTGTCGCACCGGCCGCGATCTTCTTGGCGAGGATCGAGGCCACGAGCTGCCCCGGGGAGTCGAGGGACAGGGGGCGCTCCACGGCGATGAGAATGTCGTCCACCGGCGCGAGCCGCGAGGTGCCGCCCCAGGCCAGGCAGCCGCGCTGCGCGCGCACCACCTCGTTGAAGCGGCGGGCGCTGAGCTCGACGTTGGCCAGCACCTCCATGGTATCGGCGGTGCCGGCGGGCGAGGTGATCGCCCGGCTGGAGGTCTTGGGAATGAACATGCCGTGGGCGGCGACGATGGGCACCACGAGCATGCTGGTGCGGTTGCCGGGAATGCCGCCGATGCAGTGCTTGTCCGCGACCAGCGGTTCCTTCCAGTCTATCCGGTCGCCGCTCTCGGCCATGGCGCGGGTGAGGTGCAGCACCTCGTCGCGCTCCATGCCGCCCTGGGTACAGGCCACCAGGAATGCCGCCATCTCGATCTTGGCATAGCGGTGCTCGCCGATCTCGCGGACGATATCCCGGTAAGCGGGGTAGCCGAGGGTCTCGCCGGCGATCTTGCGGTGCACCGCGCCGATGGAGCGCGGCGGCCGCGCGTGCGCAATCCGGGCCGCCTCCCCCTCCGCGAAACCCAGCTGCTGGAAGGCCTGCAGGCTGAGGCCGAGCTCGTCCGGGCGGGTGATGGCGTCATCATCGACGACGTTGAGCACCGCGAGCACGGGCTCCCCCCCGTCGGCGGGGGTGATCTCGACCTTGTTCAGGGCCTGGAAGCCCGCGCTGCGGTAGACGTGACAATCCCGGTGCAGAAAGGCGACGTTCTCCCGGTAGGTGTCGATACCGACGCGCCGCACGGTCAGCGTGTGGCGTCCGTCACCGGGCATGGCGGGATCCTTTCACTGTTACGGACCTGCCAGCTTGCCCCGCCGGCAGCCCCGCGTCTAGGCCCCGGCGCCCCGCAGCAGCGGCGCAAGCTCGTCGAGGGTGGCCGGGTCGTCGATGGTGCCGGGCACGCGGTAGTCCTCGCCGTTGGCGATCTTCTGCAACGTGGCCCGCAGGATCTTGCCGGAGCGGGTCTTGGGCAGGCGGGGCACCACCCGCGCATGGCGGAAGGCGGCCACCGGGCCCACTTCGCTCCGCACCAGGGCGACAACCTCCGCGGCAATCTCCGCCTCCGGCCGCGCCACCCCGGCATTGAGTATCATAAGCCCCAGCGGCACCTGCCCCTTCAAGTTGTCGCGCACCCCGAACACCGCGCATTCGGCCACGTCCGGGTGGGAGGCGATCACCTCCTCCAGGCGCCCCGTGGACAGGCGGTGGCCGGCCACATTGATGACATCATCGGTGCGCGCCATGATGTGGATGTAGCCATCCTGGTCGATGTAGCCCGCGTCGCCGGCATCGTAGTAGCCGGGAAAGCGCTCGAGGTACTTGGCGCGGAAACCCTCATCGTTGTTCCAGAGCGTCGGCAGCGCGCCGGGCGGCAGGGGCAGCCGGATCGCCAGGGCGCCCATCTCGCCGCGGGGTACCGGCTTGCCGGCCTCGTCGAGGACGGCGATGTCGAACCCCGGCACCGCCTTGCCCGAGGAGCCGTGACGCACGGGAAAGAAATCCTCGCCGGCAAAGTCGGCGATCGCCGGCCAGCCCAGCTCCGTCTGCCACCAGTGATCGATCACCGGGACATCCAGCAGCTCCTCCGCCCAGATGATCGTGTTCGGATCCGCCCGTTCACCGGCAAGGAACAGGTACTCGAGGCTGGAGAGATCGAAGGCCTCTGCGCCCTCCCCGTTGGGGTCCTGCTGCTTGATCGCACGGATCGCCGTCGGCGCCGTGAACAGCACTTTTACCCGGTGCCGCTCGATGAGGCGCCAGTAGGTCGAAGCGTCCGGCGTGCCCACGGGCTTGCCCTCGAAGAGCACCGTGGTCGCGCCGCGCAGCAGCGGACCGTAGACGATGTAGGAGTGGCCCACGACCCAGCCGATATCCGACGCCGCCCAGAACACGTCCCCCGGATCGATGCCGTAGATGTTGGCCATGCTCCAGTAGAGGGCCGCCATGTGTCCGCCGTTGTCGCGCACGACGCCCTTGGGGCTGCCCGTGGTGCCGGAGGTGTAGAGGAGGTAGAGCGGGTCCGTGGCAGCGACCGTCGCACAGGGCGCGGGTTCGCTGCTGGCCACCGTTTCCCAGTCCAGGTCCCGCCCCGGCACCAGCTCGGCCGCCTCGGCCTCGCGCTGCAGGATGACGCAGTGCGCCGGCTTGTGCTCACAGGCCTCGACCGCGGCGTCGAGGAGCGGCTTGTAGGGAATGATCCGCGCGTGCTCGATGCCGCAGGAGGCGGAGAGCACCACCTTCGCCTGGCAATCGTCGATGCGGAAGGCGAGCTCACTGGCGGCAAAACCGCCGAAGACCACGGAGTGCACGGCGCCCAGGCGGGCGCAGGCGAGCATGCCGATCACCGCCTCCGGCACCATGGGCATGTAGATCACCACCCGGTCGCCGCGGCCGACGCCGAGTTCCCGGAGTCCGCCGGCGAAGGCGGCGACCTGGTCGCGAAGCTCGCGGTAAGTGACATAGGCGACGGCATCCGTCACCGGGCTGTCGTAGATCAGGGCCAGTTCGTCGCCGCGCCCCGCCTCCACGTGCCGGTCGATGGCGTTGTGGCAGGTGTTGCACTCGCCGTCGCTGTACCAGCGGTAGAGCGGCGCGGCGCTGTCGTCGAGGATGGTCTCCGGGGCGCGGACCCAGTCGATGGCTTCCGCGGCCGCCCGCCAGTGTGCGATGGCCTGATCCCTGTCCATGGTGTCCCCCTGCTGGCCGTAGCGGCGGGCGGCGGTCCGCCCGCTATCCCGGCGCAGTATAGACAAGAGGCACCTCGCACACCCTTCCACCAAGGTCGAAACTGCCGGGCGCCGGGATGACGGTCCCTCAATCGCTGCTGGCGATGGCCGCGCCGCGGCGACGCAGCTCGATGCGCACGCGACGCTCCAGCGCATAACCGTCGAGATCGCCCTCAGCAGCCCGGGAGTGGTCCTCGCCATGGCCGTGGACCGAGACGCGCTCTGCCGGGACAGCCGCATCCACCAGCGCACTGGCAACCGCCTGCGCGCGGTCCCGGGCGAGGACGGCGTTGTCGGCGGCGGGCCCACGCGGGTCCGCGTAGCCATCCACGCGCACCTCGATATCCGGGTTTGCGGCCAGGAACTGCGCGAGCAGGCCGAGCCGCGCCCGGCCGGCGTCCGTCAGCCGGCTCTCGCCGGTGCGGAACAGCAGTTCCAGTTCGAGCTGCTCCAGCGCCATGCGCGCGTAGCGGGCGGTCTCCCGCCGCTCGGCACGCAGGGCCTCGCCCAGCGCGGCCAGGTCCTGCTCGAGACCGGCAACGTCGCGCTCCCGCTCGGCGAGCTCGGCGCTGACCGCAGGCAAGCGGTCCGCGCGCTCGACCTGCTCGCCGAGCCAGGCGCCACCGAGGGCGCCGACAAGCGCACCGAGGGGACCGCCGGCAGCCGCGCCGGCGGCAATGGCGGTAAGGGTCGTCGCGTCGCGCTTGACGTCCGTGGCTACGGCCGCGCCGGCCGGTGCCGCGAGTACACCGCCGAGGACGAGGATGCTGGCTGCGGTAGTGAGGGGCTTGTTCATGGCTGTCTCCTTGCTCCGGGAATGCCGGCTGTGCCGGCGGGCAAGGGGCATTACAGCGCGCGCGGCGGGCAGCACGGAGGCAGGCCCGTGGCGGTCTGGCGATGGATTGTGGCGAATGGTGGCAGCGGCGGGCCGCGAACGGAAGCGGGTCAGCCGAGCGCGTCTCCCAGCGCCTCGCAGATCCGCTCGACCTCTTCGGGGCTGTTGTAGTGGACCAGCGACAGGCGGACCACGCCGCTCGCCGGGTCGATGCCCATGGCCTCGAGCAGGCGGTGGGCATAGAAGTGCCCGCTCTCCGCGCCGATGCCGGCGCGCTGCAGGCCGGCGGCCACTGCCGACGGAGCCTGCCGCGCCGGGACGAAGGATACGGTGGCCGAGCGCTTCGCAGTGTCCCGCCGGCCCAGCAGGCGCACGTCATCGCGGTCGGCCAGCAGTGCCAGCAGCGGCGCGGCGAGGCCGGCCTCGTGCGCGGCCATGGCGGCCCCCACGCTCGCCAGCCGCTCGCGGCGCGGGGCGGCTTCCGGCACGCCAAGCCGGACGGCCAGCGCATCGAAATAGTCCAGGACCCCGGCACAGCCTGCTACCGCTGCGTGCTGCGGCCCCGTGGGGTTGAAGCGCTTGTGGCTGTCGCCCTCGAGGAAGTAGTGGCACTGCGGTGTCGCGACCGCCTCGGCAGCCTCCGACAGCACCATGAGGCCCTGGTGCGGGCCATAAACCTTGTAGACACTGAACAGGTACAGGTCGACGTCCAGTTCGGCCGGGCTGCACAGCTCGTGCGGGGCGTGGGCGACCGCATCGACCGCGACCAGGGCATCTGAGCGCTCGCGCACGGCGGCGGCGATGGTCTTCACCGGGTTGGTACTGCCGAGGATGTTCGAGCTCTGGGTAAAGAACACCCAGCGCGTGCGCGGCCCGAGCAGGGGGTAGAGGTCCCCGGGATCGAGTTCCCCACTCACCGGGTCCACGGGCCATTCGCGCACGGTGACACCGCGCGCCGCCGCGGCCCGCCGCCAGGCGCCCTGGTTGGCCTCGTGGTCCTGCACCGCGACCACGATCTCGTCACCCGGCTCCCAGCCCGGCGCGAGAGCCTGGGCCATGACGTAGCTGTTGGCGGAGGTGGAAGGCCCGAAGGTCAGCTGCGACAGCGGCACCCCCAGCGCGTCCGCCCAGCCCTCGCGCGCCCGGTCCATCGCCGCGCCCGCCTCCCGGGACGGTTCGAAGGGGCTGTAGGGCTGCACCCGCAGGCGCCGCTGGTAGTCGTCGAGGATCGCCAGTACCGGCTCGGCGACGAAGGTGCCGCCGGCATTGGCGCAGAACACCTGCTCACCGAGCGCGGCCAGGGCGGGGAACCGGCTGCGGACCCAGGCAAGATCCAGGGCGGGGGCATCGGCATCGCGCATCGGGAAGTCTCCGGCAGGTGCTGGGCGGCCAAGATAGCACAGGATCCGACGCGGGCCCCTTATCCGCCACGCCGATATCAATGATCAGAATTAACCGCTTCACCGATCTGACGCCGGCCGCTACGCTGACATCACAAAAGGCGCTGAACCCGGCGCCGGCATCCACAAATCCTTTACGGGAGGACACATGGAACACGTTGCTATCGGCATTGCAGCCCAGGACCGGAAAACCATCGCGGAGGGCCTGAAGCGGCTTCTCGCGGATTCCTATACGCTGTACCTGCAGACGCACAACTTCCACTGGAATGTTACCGGGCCGCAGTTCCGGGAGCTCCACCTCATGTTCGAGGAGCACTACACGGAACTGGCCACGGCTGTCGATGAAATCGCCGAGCGTATCCGCACGCTCGGGGTCATCGCACCGGGCACGTACCGGCAGTTCGCGGCGCTGTCGGCCATCGAGGAAATCGACGAAATCCCGCCAGCAGCGGAGATGGTCCGCATCCTGACCCACGGCCACGAGCAGGTGGTAAACACGTGCCGCGAAGCCCTCGCCGCGGCGCAGGCCGCGGATGACGAGTCCTCGGCCGCGCTGATCTCGGATCGCATGCGCGTGCACGAGAAAACCGCCTGGATGCTGCGTTCCATGCAGTAGCGGCACCCGCTACGATCACGCCGGTGCGCCCGCGTCCCGCATCGCTCGCGGGCGCCCCGGCGCCGTGCTAGGGTCCCCGGCGCAGGGGCGCGCGGCGTTGTGGCGTGCTCCTGCTACCGGAAGCTCGACCCTGCCCCCAGCAAGGATCCCGCCATGCGCCGCCTCGCCCTGTTCCTCGCCATTGCCGTCGCCATCGGCCTGTTCTTCGGTCTCGGCCTCGACCGCTACCTGACCCTCGCCTACGCCCGCGAGAGCGTGGCGCAGTTCCAGGCCCTGCGCGAGAGCGAGCCGCTGGCCCTGATCGTCGGCTACTTCGCCGTCTACGTGGCGGTGACCGCCCTGTCACTGCCGGGCGCCGCGATCATGACCCTCGCCGGCGGCGCGCTCTTCGGCCTCGCCCAGGGCACGCTGATCGTCTCCTTCGCCTCGAGCATCGGCGCCCTGCTCGCCTTCCTCGTCGCGCGCTACCTGCTGCGCGCAACGGTGCAGGACCGCTTCGGTGACCGGCTCCGGGCCATCAACGACGGCATGCGCCGCGACGGCGCGTTCTACCTCTTCACGCTGCGGCTGGTGCCGGTGTTTCCCTTTTTCATCATCAACCTGCTGATGGCGCTCACGCCGATCCGCGCCGGCACCTACTACCTCGTGAGCCAGGTCGGCATGTTGCCGGCCACGATCGTCTACGTGAACGCCGGCACCCGGCTCGGGCAGCTGGAGAGCGCGAGCGGGATTCTCTCGCCGGAGCTCATCGGTTCCTTCGTTCTCCTCGGCCTGTTCCCGCTGCTCGCCCGCAAGCTCACGGAAGCGCTGAAGCGCCGCCGGGTCTACCGGCGCTGGCAGAAGCCGAAACGCTTCGACCGCAACCTGCTGGTCATCGGCGCCGGTGCGGCCGGCCTCGTCTCTGCCTACATCGCCGCCACCGTGCGCTCGCGGGTGACCCTGGTCGAAGCGGGGGCCATGGGGGGGGACTGCCTGAACACCGGCTGCGTACCGAGCAAGGCCCTGCTCGCCAGTGCCCGCCTCGCGGCGCGCCTGCGCGATGCGGAGCGCTACGGCATCCGGCCGGGGGGCGAACCGACGGTGGACTTCCCCACGGTGGTGCGGCGCGTGCAGGCGGTGATCCGGGCCATCGAGCCCCACGACAGCGTGGAGCGCTACGAGGGCCTGGGCGTCGACGTCGCGCGCGGCTACGCGCGGATCGTGGACCCCTGGACCGTCAGCATCCGCGACGGGGACGGAAACGAGCAGCGGCTGACGAGCCGCGCCATCGTCATTGCCACCGGTGCCGCCCCGGTGGTACCGCCCCTGCCCGGCCTCGATGCGGTGGAGTGCCTGACCAGCGAGACGCTCTGGGATGCCATGGCGTCCCGCCGAGAGCCCCCCGCGCGGCTGGTCGTGCTCGGTGGCGGGCCTATCGGCTGCGAACTCGCCCAGGCCTTTGCCCGGCTGGGCAGCCGGGTCACGGTGGTCGAGATGCTGCCGCGGCTGCTCGGCCGGGAGGACAGCGAGGCGGCGGGTATCATCGCCACGACCCTCGCTGCCGACGGCGTCAGCGTGCACACCGGCCACCGCGCCGTGCGCTGTGAGCCGGGCGAGGACGGCGCGGCGGATGTGCTGGTCACGGAGTGCGAGGGTGTCGAGCACCGCCACACCTTCGACACGCTGCTCTGCGCCATCGGCCGGCGGCCGCGGCTGGCCGGTTACGGCCTCGAGGAACTGGGCATCGACACCGCCGCACCGCTGGTCGCGAATGACTACCTGGAGACCCTCTACCCGAACATTTTCGCCGCCGGCGACGTGGCGGGACCCTACCAGTTCACCCATGTCGCATCACACCAGGCCTGGTATGCCGCCGTGAACGCGCTCTTCGGCCAGTTCAAGCGCTTTACCGTCGACTACCGGGTTATCCCCCGGGTCACCTACACGGACCCGGAGGTGGCGAGCGTCGGGCTCACGGAGGCCGAAGCCGCCGAGCGCGGCATCGCAGTCACCGTGACCCGCTACGACCTGGAGGACCTGGACCGCGCCATCGCCGACGGCCAGCCGCGGGGTTTCGTGAAGATCCTCACGGCCCCCGGGAAGGACCGGATCCTGGGCGCCACGCTCGTGGGCGACCACGCGGGCGAGTTGCTGGCAGAGGTAGTCCTGGCCATGAAGCACAAGCTGGGGCTGAACAGGCTCCTCGGCACCATCCACGCGTACCCGACCTGGGCGGAAGCGAACAAGTTCGCTGCCGGCGCCTGGAAAAAGGCCCACGCGCCGGAGCGGGTGCTCGCGCTGCTGGAACGCTACCATCGCTGGCGGCGGGGCTAGCACCGGCCCGGGGGCGGACCCGGAAGCTGATCGAGCTGAGGCGCCATCGCAGGAGCTACCGGCAGGTGGCGAAGCAGTTCGGCATCAGTGGCTGTCGTGCCCCGGCAGGTTGCCAGCGATTTCCTCCGCCAGCCCCGGCTGCTCGCGGTAGACGTCCTCGACGCTGCGCCACAACCGTTCCCGCTCGTCGTAGCAACGGATGTCTCCCTGGCCGATGTCGTAAATCCAGCCGTGGAGCTCCAGCGCGCCGCTGGCGATGGCCGCCGCTACCGCGGGATGGGTCATGAGATGGCGCAGCTGCAGCACCACGTTCTCTTCCGTCAACTCCGACAGGTGCTCGCCGCGGATCTGCCCGTGCCGCGCGCGCACCGTGGCCACCGCCGCCAGCGTATGGCCGAGCCAGTCGCTCGTGTGCGGAAGCTCACCGAGCTCCTCCGGCGCCATGGCGCCCTTGATGGCCCCGCAGTCCGTGTGGCCGCAGACCACCACGTGTTTCACCCCCAGCGCGGCGACGGCGTACTCGATGGCGGCGGTCGTGCCGCCGGCGTGGCGCTCATGAGGCGGCACGATGTTGCCCGCATTGCGGATGATGAACAGGTCACCCGGCGCCGCCTGGGTCACGAGGTTGGGGTCGATGCGCGAATCGGAGCAGGTGATGAAGAGTATCCGGGGATTCTGCGCGAGCGAGAGCTCCGTGAACAGCTCCTGCCGCTCGGGGAAGATCTCTGTCTTGAACTTGTATACCCCTGCCAGCAGTTTGCGCATACTGCCCCCGGAACTATTTGGCGATAATGTGAGTTGATCCACGAAAAGTATACCAGCGGCAGCAGCTGTGCTGTGCCGGCGGCAGCGCGGGGAGTATGCTCAGGATGAGCAACGCGAGCAGGCGAGCCTTCAGATCTTACATGCGACCTAGTCCAGGATCCGCCCGTCGCGGCATCGGCGCCGCTTCCGGCGCGCGCCTGCGGGAGGGGGCGCGCGCCGTTCTCTGCTGCTGGCTCGCGCTAGCCGCCGCGCTGGCCGGCGCCGTCAATGATAACCGCCGCCCGAGCCAGTACCTGCTGGATCACTTCGGCCGGGACGAGGGCTTGCCGTCGGAAACCGTCTGGATGGCTCGCCAGGGGCCGGCGGGGTATCTCTGGCTCGCCACCCGCGGCGGCCTCGTGCGCTTCGACGGCCTCAATTTCACCGTCTTCAATGCGGAGACCGACCCGGCTTTCCAGAGCAGTGACGTGCGCGTCATCGAGTGGACAGAGGACGGGCAGCTCTGGATCGGCACCTACGGCGGCGGCGTCCTGCGCATGACCGGCGGCCGTTTCACCGCGCTCACCGCGGCGGAGGGCCTGGCCAACAACACCGTCTACGACATCCACGTCAGCACTGAGGGCGACGCCTGGTTTGCCACCGGCGGGGGCGTCAGCCGCTACCGGGACGGCGAATTCCGCAGCTGGACCGAGAGCGACGGACTGGCCGGCAACCGGACCTTCCGTATCACCGAGGGCGGGCAGGGGACAGTATGGGTCGGCAGCCTCACGGACGGCCTGAGCTTTTTCGATGGCGACCGGTTCAGGGCCCTGGGTATGGCGGACGGCCTCGACTCCACGCAGGTCCACCTGCTGACCCGCGATCGACGGCTGGGCCTGGTCGCCGGGACCGCCAGCGGCGGCCTGTACCGGCTGGGTCCGGGCAGCACCCTGGCTGCTTTCGCCCTCGGTGATCCCCTTCCCGTGCAGGCACTGCTGCGGGACCGGCACGGAGGCCTCTGGCTGGGCACCTACGGCCGCGGCCTCTGGCGCCAGCACGCTGACGGCAGCCGCGAGCGCTTCCCCCTGGACAAGGCCGGCCACGTCTTCGATCTCACGGAAGACGGGGACGGCAACGTCTGGGTCGCCACCATGCAGGGCCTGTTTCGCATCCGGGGCAGCGCTTTCCTGCCCTTCGGCGACGCCGAGGGCGTGTCGGACAGTACCTTCGTGGTCACCGTCGACGACAGCGGTATTGCCTGGGTCGGTTCGGAAAACGGCGGTCTCTACCGTGTCGACACCGATGGTGCGACCAGTCGACCCTACCCGGAGCTGGCCGGCAGCAGCGTCTCCTCGCTGATGGTGCGAAAAAACGGCGAGCTCTGGGTCGGCACCTTCGGCAGCGGCCTGCTGCGCTTCGCCGACAGCCGCGGTGGCCCGCTCATCGGCACGGTCGAGAAGCTGGCGGGAGCACACATCCTGGCCATGCTTGAAGCCCGCGACGGCAGTATCTGGATCGCCAGCGATGGCGGGGTCGACCGCTGGGTCGCGGGCAAGGCGGCGCCGGCGCCGGTGCAGCAGGCCGTGGCGGATACGCTCGTACGGCACCTCGGCGAGGGCGCAGACGGAACGCTCTGGCTGGGTACGAACGACGGCCTGTTCGCCTGGAGCGGGGAGGCGGCACGCCTCTATACCCGGGCTGACGGTCTCGCCAGCAACGTGATCACGGACAGCTACGAGGACGAGCGCGGCGTGCTGTGGATCGGCAGCCGGGACGGCGGCCTCGCCCGGCTGGAGGGCGACCGGTTGTTCACCTTCGGCCGCGACCAGGGCCTGCCGCAATCCTCGGTGATGGCCATCCTCGACGACGGGCACGGCAGGCTGTGGCTGTCGGGCATCAGCGGGCTCGTCTGGGCGGATCGCGACAGCCTGGACGCCGTTGCCCGCGGAGAGCGGAAGAAAATAGTGGCGCGCCTGCTCAGCGAGCGCGACGGTCTGCGCTCCGCCCAGTTCCAGGGCGGGTACCAGCCCGCCGCAGCGGCCGGGCCGGACGGGCGGCTCTGGTTCCCCACCAACCGCGGCGTGGTGGCCTTCGACCCCACCGTGGCGACGGCCGCCGAACCGCCGCTGCACACCTACATCGAGGCGGTGCGCGTCAATGGCGAGAGCGTGCCCCTGGAACGCCTCCTGGCGCTGCCGGCGGAGCTGGGCAGCCTGGAAATCGACTACACGGCGCCGCAACTCAGCAACGCCGAGGGCGTCCGCTTCCGCTACCGGGTGGGCGACGACGGGCCCTGGCAGGCTGCCGGCAGCCGCCGCACCGCCTATTTCAGTGCCCTCCCGGCCGGTGAACAGCTGTTCAGGGTACAGGCCATGCTCGGCCCCGGTCCGTTCCCGGCACCGAACGGCGACAGCGCCAGCCTGCGCCTGGTGCGGGCACCGCACTGGTACGAAACCGCCCTCGCCCCGCTCGGCGGCGCATTGCTCCTCGCCGCGGTCCTCGTCCTCGCCTATCGACTGCTCGGAAGCCGGGCCCGGGCGCGGGAACTGCACCTCGAGCAGCTCGTGAACCGGCGCACGGAGGAACTGCGGGCGGCGCTCGCCAAGGTGGAGGAGATCTCGCGCATCGACAGCCTCACCGGTGTTGCCAACCGGCGCTACTTCGAAGAGCGGCTGGCGGCGGCCTGGAAGATGGCCGCGCGGGCGCAGCGGCCGGTAAGCGTGATCATGCTCGATATCGACCGCTTCAAGCAGTACAACGACAGTCTCGGTCACCAGGCCGGCGACGACTGCCTGCGTCAGATCGCCGATGCCCTCCGCGGGGACCTGCTGCGCGACAATGACCTGGTGGCGCGCTACGGCGGCGAGGAGTTCGTGATTCTGCTCTACGACGCCGACGGCGACGGTGCGACACGCGTGGCCCGGCGGCTCATGGAGCAGGTGGATGCCCTGAAGCTGCGCCACCCGGAGAGCGACATTGCCCCCTATGTGACCGTGAGCCTGGGCTGTGCCACCGCCTACACCGCCGAGCTCGACGATCCCTACGACCTGGTGAACCGGGCGGACCGGGCGCTCTACGACGCCAAGCGCGCGGGCCGCAACCAGCTGCGGGTGTTCGCAATGCCCCGCTGACCGGCCTCAGCGACGGGCAAGCGCCGTGCTGTCGACCGTGTAGCGGCGCAGCGTCTCCCGGGCGTCGGCGACCGCCCCGTCGAGCGTCCGTTCGCCGCTCGCCAGCGCATCGGCATGGCCGAGGAAGTCGGCGTACATCGCCTCCGGCTCGCCCTCGAGCGTCAGGCCGATCTCACCCTGCTCCTGTTCCAGGCGCGTCCACAGCTCGCGCACGGCGTCCCAGTAGGCGGCGGTATCGCGCCAGTAATCCTCGGCGATGGCGACGGCAAAGTCGCTGTGGTGCGCATAGCGATTGACACCCACCTCCCGTACCAGCGGCGCAGGGCCGGCCTCGCCGAGACGCAGCTTGGTGTTGTCCTGCTCGTGCACCCAGCCTTCCGGCGTGAGTGCGTGGCGGTTCACTGCGCGGATCGCATCGTAGTCGTCGCGCTTGGTCGCATCCCGGCGCGGCAGCGGGCGAAGCGCGGGCTCGGAGGTCCAGGCAGCCGTGCCCCGGTCATGCCGCCAGTCACCGAGGGCGGCGTAACGGGGACTGTCATCGACCTGGTAGACGAACTGCGCCCAGCGGCCGGCAGCCTCGGCAGGGTCCAGGTCGCGGCGGCGCCAGCGGTTGTCACCGAGGTAGTCGAAGACGTAGGCCGGCTCGTACACCCACTTCTGCCGCCAGTGCTTGACCGGCAGCTGCTTGCCATCGGCACCCACGACCAGGATGTGCTGCAGCTCGATCACGCGGGGCTCGTCGCGGATCACCCGCACCACCTCGAAGGCGCCGGAGTGGTAGGGCTCCGCGGGCTCGTAGGCGGTATCGAAGCTAACCGTCTCCTCGAAGTCGAAGGTCACGGCGTAATCGCCCGCCATCGCAAGGATCGCCTCCCGGTCCGCGGCCGGCGGGGGAGCGGTAGCTTCTGCGCTGCGCGGGCCCCCGCTGGCGCAACCGCCGAGGGTCACGAGCAGCACCGTTGCCAGCAGCCCCGCCGCCAGCACCAGGGGGCGCCGGGCCCCGGTCGTCGTTTCTATCATTGTCCATCTCCCTGTTGCAGCCACCGCGGCCCCGGCAGCATCCGTGAAAACCCTTGGCACTGAATACGAATTATTATTGTTCGTGTTTTTATTTTTTGCAACAACGCCCGGTAATCGTGCCCCGGCGGTGGTTGAGCGGGACAAAACACTGACAGGGGTCATGCGCTGGCGGGAAACACCGTGGGAAAATCCCGGCTCTGCCGTGTACAAGGAGGAGCCATGGACAGCTTTGCGAAGAAGTATCTCGTCGGCCTCGTCGCCGTGGTCATCATCGCCGCCGGCTACTGGTACCTGAACCGGGACACGCGGGTTGCCGACATCAATGCCATGCTCGCGGCCGATACGGAGCTCGCCGGGTACCCCTATCCCTTCCGGGTAAAGAGCCTCGCCAACGGCATCGCCATCATGGGCAGCCCGCGCTCAGCGGAGGTGCCGGTCATGCAGTTCCTGCGCACGGCGTTCCCGGCCCTGCGCAACACCCCGGTCGACGACCCGGCCATGATGGCGGCCCAGGACACGCTGGTGGAAAAGCAGTCGCGGGCCGCGAAGCTGGTCGAGGCCGAGGACGATGTCCGCGCGGTGCGCTGGGAGCTCGACGAGCGCTGGTACAACGAGCACGGGGTGTTTCTGAACCGCTGACGCCGCGGTAAAACCCATCGCAAAATCCCGGGGAGAGCGCGGGAACTTTCTCTCAGTCGCTCCCCGTTACACGCTTGGTGGCCGCACCTTCCGGCAGCCGCCCCTACCGCTTCAGCCCTGGACGTAGCTGCGGCGCGAGGGGTGGGGGCGGGCGTCTTCTCTCACAAAGCGTGTATCGGGGAGCGACTGAGAGAAGACGCCCGCCCTCGCCCCGTCACAACTGGCACCGCCGTATGAGCGAAAAAACCCCGCTCGCGCGGGGTAAAGGTCAGTTGCGTGTTTTCGTTCCGGTCAAGGGCCGTAGGGGTTCGGCCGCGGCGTGTCCGGCGCGGACGGGGGCAGTACCGGCAGCGCGAACTGCGGCAGCTCACCGGTCAGCGACTTCAGGAAAGCCACCAGCTGCGCCACCTCGCTGTCGCTGAACTCGCGGCCGAGCTGCAGCCGGCCCATGACACGCACCGCCTCGTCCAGGGTCTCGGCGCCCCCGTCGTGAAAGTAGGGATAGGTCAGCTCGACATTGCGCAGCGTCGGCACCTTGAAGACCATCCGGTCACTTTCCTTGCCGGTCAGCGCGTAGCGGCCCTGGGCGGGGTTGTCGGTCTCGTAGGGCCGGACCAGGCCCATCTTCTGGAACATGCCACCGCCGACCGCCGGGCCGTTATGGCAGGCCGTGCAGCCGCTGTCCTTGAACAGGGCGTAACCCGCCTTTTCATCATCACTGAGCGCGGCCTCGTCGCCCTGGAGCCAGCGGTCGAAGGGGGCGCCGGGGGTCACCAGGGTGCGTTCAAACTCGGCGATGGTCTCCGTGACCCGCTCCAGGGTCACAGCCTCGTCGCCATAGGCCGCCGCGAACGCCTCCAGGTAGCCGGGAATCGACGCGATGACCTCAAGGGCGAGGTCGTGGGGCATGGCCATTTCCTTCGGGTTGGCGATCGGTCCCGCAGCCTGCTCCTGGAGGTCGCCGGCGCGGCCATCCCAGAACTGCGCGACGTTGTAGCGCGCATTCAGCACCGTCGGCGAGTTGATCGGGCCCTGCTGCCAGCCGTGACCGATGGAAGACGGCAGGTTGTCCGAGCCGCCCATGGACAGGTTGTGGCAGGAATTGCAGGAAAGGAAGCCGGACTTCGACAGGCGCGGGTCAAAGAACAGCTGCTTGCCGATTGCCGCCTTGGCGCTGTTCACGCCGGTTGGCGGCTCGATCGGAGCGATGGGTTCGACAGCCTGCGCGAGGGGCGCGCTGAGGGCGACGGCTGCCGCCAGGGCTTTCAGGGTTGCCAGGGGTTGCATGAATCTCTCCCAATAACGGTAACGCGTTGCCGCACGCCTTCCGCGCCGGCCATGTTTCTCTGGACTGTTAGCGTTATTGAGGTCTCGCCGGAGCGTGCGCGCGGCACGACCCGGCAGCTTTCAGTTTAAGCATCCACCGCCCGGGTGCAGTGACCTGGATCAAGGCCGCGGCCGATCAGCGGCCCGCAAAGGCTTCCATGGCCCAAGCCACGCGCTCGGCGGGCTCCGGGAGGCGCCGGTCGCCGAGTGCCTCCACGCGGCGCAGCCGCGGCAGCAGGCCGCAGCCGTTGGCGATCTGGATGGCCAGGCCGGGCCGGGCGTTCAGCTCAAGGAGCAGCGGACCCCGCTGCCGGTCCAGGACCAGGTCTGCCCCGAGGTAGCCAAGCCCGGTCATGTCGTGGCAGCGTGCCGCGAGCAACAGCAGCTCACGCCAGCCCGGAACGCGGATGGCATCCAGGGGGCGGCCCGTGTCCGGGTGCAGGGTCAGCGGCTGGCCGAACTGCACCGCGCGCAGGCAGCGGCCACTGTCCAGGGCCAGGCCCACGCCCACCGCGCCCTGGTGCAGGTTGGCCTTGCCGTCCGAGTCGTGGGTCGAGAGGCGCAGCATGGCCATCACCGGAAAGCCGCGGAAGACGACGACCCGAATATCCGGCACGCCCTCGAAAGAATAGCCGCTGAAACAGTCGTCGGCGCTGATCAGGTCCTCCAGCAGCACCGCGTCCGGATTGCCGCCGAGGGAATAGAGCCCGGCGAGCGTGTTGGACAGGTGCCGCTGCAGGTCGGCGAGGCCCACCCGGGCGCCGGAGGCCTTGACCCACCCGTCTTCATCCTGGCGCCGGATGACCCAGATGCCCTTGCCGCCCGAGCCCTTGGCGGGCTTCATCGCAAAGCCCTCGAGGGCCTCCAGCCGGCTGCCCACGCGCCCGACCTGGTGCTGGGCGCGCAGGACCAGGCGCAGGGAGGGCGTCGGCACGCCATGCTCCTCCGCGAGGAGCTTGGTGCGCAGCTTGTCGTCCACCAGCGGAAAGTGCGAACGCTCGTTGTAGCGCTGGACGAAGTCGAGGTTGCGCGCGTTCATGCCGAGCATACCGTAGCGCTCGAGACGCCGCGGTGAAACCCAGCGCCTCACCGCCACTCCTCCTCGATGGCGTGGAAGCGGCGCAGTTCCGACAGCTTGTAGCCGGTGTACTGCCCCATGGCCAGGATTGCGGCGAGCAGCACGAGATTCAGCTCCGGGAAGTTGAAGGTGAGGTGCTGCACCAGGGGCCAGCGCATGAGGGCATAGGCCGCGACGGCAACGACCAGGCTGCCGGCACCCTGTACCAGTACCTCGCGTCCCCCCTCCTCCTCCCGGAGAATACTCATACGTTCGATGGTCCAGGCGATGATGATCATCGGGAAGAAGGTGATGATCATGCCGGTGCTGTAGCCGAGCTGATAGCCGAGAATGCTCAGCGCCGAGATGATGAAGATCACCAGCACGATGAGCGTCGCGATCCGCGCGACCAGCAGGAGGTTCAGCCGCGACAGGTAGCCGCGCATCATGAGGCCCAGGGCGACGACGGAAATGAAGCTCGCCAGCCCCGGCAGCAGGGATGTCTGCAGGAACGCCAGGGCGATGAGGACGGGCATGAAGGTGCCCGCGGTACGGACGCCCACGAGGACCCGCATGAAGACCACCACCATCGCCCCCAGGGGCAGGAGCAGGAGCATCTTGAACATGCCCTGCTCCTCGATGGGCAGGCTGTGCAGCCCGACCTTGTAGAAGGCGCTGTCGCCGGCCGCCGCCCGCGCAAGCGTCTCCGCCGGCACGGACTGGCGCAGCATGGAGAAGTTCACCCGGGACTGGCGGGCGCCGCTCACGTCGATGAGGGAGCGGCCCCTGCGGTGCCAGAGGAGCAGGTCTTCCGGGACGCCGGCAGCCCCGGTCTGCGGGTCGATGAGCGTCCACTCGCCGGCCTGGAAAACCTCCACCATGGGCCTCAGGTCCTGGCGGCGGCGCGCGTCCTCCAGCTGCAGCGCGAGCACCTGCCGCGCCGGCACGCCGGCATCGTTGAGGAGCTTGTTCAGAAGCGCGGCGCGGGACTCGGCCTGGCCCAGGAGCAGCGCGGCATTCTGGTCGCCCTGGCGGGCCGCCATGAGCTTGACGAGTTCCCGGGCGAGACTCGACGGGTCGCTGCTCGTCTCCCCGGCCCGGGCCAGGAGTTCCGCCGCGGCGGTGCCCTGCACCTCGGTCCAGAACACGGAGTCCGGCCGCGGCCGTTCCGGTGGCGGCGCCGCGGGTGCCCGCGGGCGGGGCAGGAACTGGGCCGAATAGTAGAGCGATTGCGCGCCCTGCGCCTCCCGCCGCGTCCACTCCGCCCGCCGGTCGCCGCCGTCTTCCACGATGGCGAAGCCGTAGCCGGGGGAAGCGGCCTGCTCCTGGGTCACCGTGAACTGCGGCAGTTCCTCGGGCACGGACAGGCTCACGGTGACCGGGCCACCGAGGGCCACGAGATCCACCCGCGCCTCCACCTGCCAGACCGAGCGCTCCTGCCCCGGCAGGAAGGGCGTACCCGTTTCCAGGAAGCGCAGGATCGCGATGAGGATGCCCGAGGCGGCGAGGAGCGCCACCGTGCCAAAAAAGGTGACGCGCGGGCTCACGGAGCGGGCGGCTCGGCCGCGCGGTAGGGCGCGATATTGGACTGGCCCACGTCGACGACCATCAGGTCCTTGAGGATATTTCGGCCGACGAGCATCTGGAAATCCAGGTGGCTGCGGTCGCTGAGGGTGAATTCGGCCATCTGCCGCACCTCGCCGAGGACGATGCCGAGCTCGATGACCACGCGCCGCTCCGCCTCTTCGGAGGTGGACTGGAGGATGCGCACGACGCGGGCGACGGGGCGTTCCAGGGTAAGGGGCTCCCCGGTCCCGGGATGGACGATGTCAAAGCGGACCCACTCGTCGCCGTCACGCTCGAACTCGCGTATCGCGCGGGCATCCAGGGAGGCGGTCTCGGCCCCGGTATCGATGCGTGCCGGCAGCGCCAGCTGCAGATCCTCGATCCAGACTTCCTCGCGGCGGCCGACCACCTGCTTGTCCGCCAGGGCGTCGGCGGCTTCCGCGGGCTCGCAGCCGGACGCCGGGGCCGGCGGCGGCTTTTCTGTAGCGACGAGCTGCTCCAGGGCGTCAAGCTTCGGGGGCAAAGCGGAGAGCGCAGCCTGCGCCGCTGCCACGTTTCCGGCCAGGTTCCGGCGCTCTTCCCGCGCGGCCTCGAGATCCGCCGCAAGCCCGGCCAGTTCCTCCGCCACGCGATCGATGCGCTCATGCACGCTTTGGCCGTCGGGCTCCACCGAGGGCAGCCCCGCGCAGGCGGAGAGCAGCATCGGCAGAAACAATGCCGACGGAATTCCCCGCCACCGCGCCGGGGGCGCACCGGGCCGATCCATGGTTGCTGTCATCCCTTGTTCACAAGGCCGCGAAGGAACCGGGCGCCCAGGCACCGGCTGCCGGCCCGAGACGTGCCCGGCCGGCGACCTTTCAGCCGATAGTCGTATGCAGGCAGTTCATGCACCGCAACATACCCTGTTTCCGGTGTTTCGTCACCGGGAGGAAAGCCCCGAGGAAAGCGCGCAGGAAAACCCGGGCGGAGGGGGCCGCACCCCGGTCTCCCGGGCAGCCCCCCCGCCGGGGACGGCGGAACGGGTCCTTGAGACCTGCCCCCGTCGGGGCAGCGCGCCTGCTGCGGGGCGGCGATGGGTAGTTTACACTCAACACCGGGTGTCGCGTGGCCACTTCCCCGCAGGAAGGGGCCCGAAGCAGCGCTCACCCCGCCACAGCAACCCACAGCAACTCGCAGGCAGACCGGGAGCGGCCGATGGACGGAGACGCCACCTACGAGATCAGGGACGGCGAAGCCTACCGGGCAGCGATGAATGCGCTCAACAGGCGTTCGCAGCCCCCGGCGGTCCTGCGTGCGATCATGAACGCCTTTGAAGCCTACCGGGCGGCACGCAAGATCGGCTGGTCCCGGCCCTGGAACAAGTACGGCGTGCGCAACTTCCAGAGCTACCGGCTCGACTTCACGCGGGACGGGGAACTGGTGGCGGATGCCCGGGCCGTGCTGGCCTCGCCTGCCTTCACCCAGGAGGGCGAGGCGCGGGACTTCATCGACGAGCTCCTCGACGATGGACCGGCGGCGCGGGAGAAGCTGATGGGCTTCCTCTTCTTTCACGAAGCGGATTCCCGGGAAGGCCTGCGCGAGGGCGTGATGCTGAGCCTCGGCCGTGTCAACGAAAAGCGCCGCCACCGGGACCGCCTCGACCTCGTGTTCGAGGCCGACGTCGACGGCGACGCGGTCACCCCGCTGCGGCGCGTCACGGTCTACGTCGACCCCTACCGGGGCAAGGGCCCGCCCCTCCTGGAAGCCACGGTCCCGGCCGGCGAGGTTGCGGCCGCGCCGGACGTCTTCGACAGGCTCAAGGCCTGTTACCGCGACTGGGGCCGCGATGACCCCCGGCTCTGGGACCATTGGACGTCGCAATACATCGACTATTTCGCACCGCGCGTGCGGCCCGCCCGGCAGAGTCACTTTCCCGAGACGCCGTTCGAGGCCGCCTGGCGCGAAACCCGCGCCAGGCACTGAGGGCAATCGATGGCTGCTTCGAACTTCCTCGACCGGGGCGTGCGGGCAGCGAGGATCGGCCTCGCTGCCCGCAAGCTGAAGAACGCCGACGACCCCGACACCCGCGACAAGGCACGACGGGCGCTGGCGGCCATGTTCGCGGACTCCCGCGGTGTCACCATGAAGTTCGGCCAGCTCATGGCGGCCGGAGAGCACGGCGACGCGTTCAGCGACCTGGTGCACTCCATCGAGCCGCTGCCCCTGGCGGACATGCTGCCGGTGATCGAGGCGGAGTTCGGCAGGCCGGCGGAACAGGTTTTTGCGGACCTGCGCGAATCCGAGCACGCGGCCTCCCTGGGCCAGGTGCACCGGGGGACCCTGCCGGACGGCACCGATGTCGCGGTCAAGATCCAGTACCCCTTCATCGCCGATGCCATCGATGGGGAAATGCGGCTGTTCGGCCTGATGCCCGGCGTCGGGCCGGTGCGCAAATGGGGTTTCGATCTCGACGGCTACAAGCGCGCCCTGAAAGACAACATGGTCCGCGAGCTCGACTACCGCAACGAGGCCGGGCGGCAGCGGCGCTTCCGCGAGGCCGTCCGCATCCCCGGCCTCGTGGTGCCGGAAGTCTTTCCCGAATTCACCACGGCGCGGGTCCTGACCCAGGCCTGGGAGTCGGGGGTTCCGCTGGCGCGGGCGGCGACCTGGCCGGTGGACGCGCGCGCCGCCATCGGGCGCACCCTCCTCGGCACCCTGCTCAAGAGCATGATCGAGGTCGGCGAGGTCCACGGCGACCCGCACGCCGGCAACTATGCCTTCCGCAAGCGCGCCGACGGCTCACCGGAGGTGGTGCTGATGGACTTCGGCTGCACGGTGCCGGTGGCCCGGTCCGAGCGCATGGCGCTCCTGCGCACGATCATCGCGGTGCGCGAGGGCGAGGACCTGAACGCCCTCGACGCCTTTGGCGCCATGGGCTTCGACGCCGAGAAGCTGGCGCTCATCTCCGGCGGCCTGGGCACGCTGGCGCATATCCTTTTCGCGCCGTTCAAGGAAGAACAGAATTTCTTCATTCAGCACTGGGACCTGAAAGCCCGCTTCGAAAGCCTGCTGGGCGAGAACAGGTGGTGGTTCCGTGCCTCCGGGCCACCCTCCCATATCCTGCTGCTCCGCGGCTTCTTCGGTCTCGCGCAGCAGCTCAACGAACTGCGGGCGGGGATGAAGTGGTGGCAGGTCCTGCACGAGGTGCTGGCGGCGGAGGTGATCGCGGAGGCGCGCGCCATGGCCGTTCCCCCGGTGGCGCCGGACATCGCCGCGCGGGCGCGGCAGGTGCTTTCCTCGGTCCGGCTCGCGGATTACCTCCGCGTCAACGTGTCGGAGGGCCAGGACAGCATCGTCGACCTGTCCATGCCGGCCGAGGCCGTGCTCCGGCTGGAGGAGCTCATCCCGGAGGACACGCTGGCGTACCTGCGGGAGTCAGACGACTGGGACCTGCCCGCGATCATGGACGACATCCGGGCGCACGGCGTCTCCCCACGCGAGATCATGTGCTTCGAGAAAGGGCCGAAGCGCTACCGGATCTGGCTGCAGTAGCGCCTGCTGACCGCCGGCGGCCCCGGGGTTGCGACGAGCCGGGTTATTGAGATGATGGGCGCGCTGCCTCGGGGTACACTTCCCAGTGCCGTGCACCGATTCAGGCTGGCCGCCGTTCCGGAAACGAGTTCCACACCATGTCTCCCAAAGGAAACCCGCTGCAGGCCCTGCAACGCCGCTTCGCCGAAGAGCTTCCGGACCGGCTCGCGGAACTGCGCGTCCTGCACCGGGAGCTCGCCCCCCCGGCGTGGCAGCCTGCCGCGGCCCGCACCCTGCACCACAGGCTTCACAGCCTGACCGGGAGCGCCGGAACCTTCGGGCTGCCTTCGCTGTCGAGCGCGGCACGGCAGGTCGAACAGGGGCTCAAGGCAATGCTGGAAGCCGGCACGCAGCCGGACGACGCGACCTGGGCCGCCCTCGGCGAGGCACTGGCGCGCCTCGAGCGGCTGGCAGCCGACACGCTGCAGGAAAGAGCCCCCACCCTGCCGCCACCCGCGGCCCGGCAACACAGCGAGCGCCGGCCACTGATCTCGCTGCTGGAAACGGACCGGGAAGAGGCGAGGCAGCTCGCGACCGCCCTGCGTGGGGTCGGCTACCGGGTGCGCCTGTTCAACGACCCCGGCGCACTGAGCACAGCACTCGCCGGGAAGGAACGCCCCGACGCAGTCGTCGTCACGATGGATGCGCCCGGGAGCGACACCGCCGGGGTCGAACTCCTCGGGGCGCTGAAGACCACCCGGGAAGACTGCCCGCCACTGGTCGTCACCTCGACCAGCGACGACCTGGAACTCCGCCTCGCGGCCTGCCGGGCCGGCGCCTGCCGCTACCTGCGCAAGCCGTTCATGCCCGCGGTGTTGATCGACCTGCTGGACGCGTTCACCGAGCGCGTCCCGGCGGAGCCCTACCGGGTGCTCCTGGTCGATGATGACCCCCTGCTGCTGGAGGCCGGGGCCGCGGCCTTGCGCGCGGCCGGCATGACCGTCCGGGCCGTGGAGGAGCCGCGCGACACCTTGAGGGCCCTGGAGGACTTCCGCCCCGATGCCCTGGTGCTGGACATCTACATGCCGGATATCAGCGGCCTGGAGCTGGCCGCCCTGGTGCGCGACAGCGACGACTTCCCGGATCTGCCGATCCTGTTCCTGTCCGCGGAAACCGATAGCGACCAGCAGCTGCTGGCGCTGAACCTGGGCGGCGACGACTTTCTCACCAAGCCGGTGTCCTCCGAACACCTCGTCTCTGCGGTCACGGCCCGGGCGCGGCGCGCGCGGCAGAGCGCCGCGGTACAGCGGCGCCTGGAGCTGACGCTCTACGAGCGCGAGCGCGAACACCTGGCACTGAACCGGCACGCGCTGGTCAGCGCCACCGACGCCGCGGGCCGCATCACCTACGCCAACGAGATGTTCTGCCGGGTCAGCGGCTACCGCCTCGACGAGTTGCTCGGCCAGAACCACCGCATCGTCAAGTCCGGCGAACACCCGCCGGCGTTCTACCGGGACCTCTGGCGCACCATCGCCGGAGGGAAGGTCTGGCAGGGCGTCCTCTGCAACCGGCGCAAGAGCGGCGAGCCCTACTGGGTCGAATCCACGATCACGCCCTTCCTCGACGAGGATGGCAGGCCCTACCAGTATGTCTCGATCCGCACGGACATCACTGAGCGCCGCCTCGCCGAGCTCGCCCTGGGCGAGCGGGAGCGGCAGCTGGTGGAGGCCCAGCGGCTGGCATCCATCGGCAGCTGGACCGCCGACTTCGCAAGCCGCGAACTGGCCTGGTCCGACGAGGTCTACCGGATCTTCGGCCACGAGCCCGGCGGCTTCACGCCGACCTTCGAGGTCTTCGAGGCGGCGGTGCACCCGGACGACCGGGCCCAGGTCCGGGAGAACGAGCGCCTGGCGGCAGCGTCGGGGTACCGGGACCAGATCTATCGCATCACCCGGCCCGACGGCTCGATCCGCCACCTGCACGAACGGGCGCGGATGGATCGTGACGCGGAGGGCAGACCGCTGCGGCTGACGGGCACCGTGCAGGACGTCAGCGAGCGCGTGGAGTTCGAGCAGACCCTGGTCGCCGCCCTGCGGGCGGCCGACGAGGCCAACCAGGCCAAGTCCGCCTTCCTCTCCAGCATGAGCCACGAACTGCGTACGCCCATGAACGCGATCCTCGGCTTCGGCCAGCTGCTGGCCTACGACGAGAAGCTCGACGGGGAGCAGCGGGAGAGCGTGGATGAAATGCTCAAGGCCGGCCACCACCTGCTCGAGCTGATCAACGAGGTCCTGGACCTGGCCAAGGTCGAATCGGGCAGGATGGAGCTCTCGATCGAGGCCGTGGACCTCGGCCCCGTCGTCGATGAATGCCTCGCCCTGGTCGGGCCGCAGGCAGCGCTGCGCGGCATCACCGTCGCCCGGGAGGGGACGGAGGGCGCCGTGGTTCAGGCCGACCGGATGCGGCTGAAGCAGGCGTTGCTCAACCTGCTCTCCAACGCCGTCAAGTACAACCGCGAAGACGGAACGGTACGGCTGGCGGCGGACGCCGATGGCGAGGGCCGGTTGCGCATCCGGGTGACCGACAGCGGCCGGGGCATCCCGGCGGAGAAGCTGCCCGAGCTGTTCCAGCCCTTCAACCGCCTTGGTGCCGAGAGCACGGGCATCGAGGGTACCGGCGTCGGCCTCAGCATCACCCGTCACCTGGTCGAGATCATGGGGGGAACCGTGGATGTCGAGAGCGAAGCGGGCGTGGGCAGCAGCTTTTGGATCGACCTGCCCGCCGGGGCACCGCCCCCGGCGACCGTCCAGGCCGACACCGCAACGGCCGAGGTGGCCGCTACGAGCGCTGAGGCAGACGCTGACAGCAGCCCGACGCTGCTCTATATCGAGGACAATCCCGCCAACCTCAGGATGGTGGCGCAGCTCCTCGAGCAGCGGCCGCCGCTCCGGCTGCTCACCGCCTCGACCCCCGCCCGCGGCATCGAGCTGGCGCTGGGCCAGCAGCCGGACCTGATCCTGCTGGACATCAACCTGCCCACCATGGACGGGTACCAGGTCCTGGAGGTCTTCAAGGCCTCGGACAGCCTGCGCAATGTCCCGGTGGTCGCGCTGACCGCCAACGCAATCCCCCGTGATATCGAGCGCGGCATGGCCTCGGGCTTCAGCGACTACCTGACCAAGCCCCTCGACGTCCCGCGTTTCGTCGAGACAGTGAACCGCTACCTGGGCGAGTCGGCGCCGTGATCCCCGAGCGGGCGGATGTTTTCCCGGCGCTGGTCCTCCAGCTGCACAGCCTGGCCTTTTTCCTGCTCGCCCTGACGGCTCTGCTGACCCTGCGCCGCGGTGAAGCCACCGGGCTCGGCCGGCACGTCGGGTGGCTGGCCCTCTTCGCCGGCCTGCACGGCTTGCGGGAGTTCTTCCCGCGGGGTGTCTCCGGCGATGCCGAACCCTGGCAGGCACCGCTGGACATCGCGCTGCTCTTCGCTTCCTTCCTCGCGCTGCTGGAGTTCGGACGGCGCCTGTGGAACGACGGCCCCGGCCGCGGCCGCCTGACGGCGCCGCCCGTCTACGGGGCCGTGGGCCTCGGCACCGCGGCCCTGGCCATCACCCTGCCGGACAGCGGCCCGGCGATCGCCGCCCATTGCCTGCTGGGGGCGCCGGCCGCGGCGCTCGCGGCCGGCGGCCTGTTCTGCCAGGCCAGGACCACGATGCGGGTCGAGGACACGGTTGCCATCATCCGCTGGCTGTACCTGGCGACCCTTGCCATGCTCAGCTACGCGGTGCTGACACTGTTCGAGGCCCCCGGCGTCCAGCAGCTGTTCCCGGGGCTGCCGGGGGGGACGGCGGCGCCCACCTGGTCCGGCCTGCCGGGCACCATGCACACGCTGTCGGCGCTGCTCCTCGCCGCCGGGCTCATCGGCTTCCACCGGCGTACGACCACGCTGACCGCCACCACCCTGCGCCGGGTCACGGACCGCCTCAACGGCTATGTCTACCGCTGCCGGAACGACCGCAACTGGACCGTGACCTTCATGTCCGGCGGCGGCGAGATACTGACCGGACACTCCCCGGAGGCCTTCATGGCCGGACGGATCAGCTTCGCCGACCTCATTCATCCCGACGACCGGGAGCGGGCCTGGGACACGGTCCAGGCGGCAGTCGCGGAACGCCGGGACTTCCAGCTGCACTATCGGCTGATCGACCGCGCGGGTACGGTCCGCTGGTGCTACGAGGAGGGCCGCGGGGTCTTCGACAGCCGCGGCGAACTGCAGTACCTCGAAGGCCTGGTGCGCAATGACGAGGCGCGCCAGGCGGCGCAGGAAGCGCTGGAGCGGGAACGGGATTTCAACAAGCGCCTGATCGACACCGCGCCGGTGATTATCCTGCTCCTGGACCCGCAGGGCCGGATCGACTACGTCAATCGCTGGTTCGAGCGGTTGTCGGGCTATCGGCTCGACGAGCTCCGCGGCCGGGAATGGTTCACCAGCTGCGTGCCCCCCCGAAAGGAGGCGCATGTGCGCGGGCTCTTTGCCGGTGCCATCCGGGACGAGGCGGTGAGCAGTAACATCGAGCCCATTGCCACGCGCGACGGATCGGAGCGGATCATCGAGTGGTACGCCGATGCCCTGCGCGACGGGGACGGCCGGGTGAGCGGCCTGCTGGCCATCGGCATGGACGTCACCGAGCGCGAGTCGCTCGAGGACCGGCTGCGCCGGCTCAACGAAGACCTCGAACAGCGCGTGGCGCAGCGCACCGCCGAGCTCGAGCGGGAGCTGCACCGCAACGAGGCCATCCTCGGCACCGCGATCGAGGGGTTCTTCGCCGTCGATGGCAGCGGGCGTATCCGGCGGGCCAACCCGGCCTTCTGCGCGATGCTCGGTTACGGGGAGGCCGAACTGCTGGCGCTGAGCCTCCCCGATATCGAGGCGGCGGAAACCCCCGAGGAAACCGCGGCGCACATCCAGCGGGTGCTGGCCCGGGGCCACGACCGCTTCGACACGGTCCACCGCCGCAAGGACGGCAGCACCCTAGAGGTGGAGATCAGCGTCAGCCGGGTGCAGCTGGATGAAGAGCCCATGTTTTTCGCCTTCGCGCGCGATATCAGCCTGCGCAAGGCCGCCGTGGCGGCCCTGAGCCGGGCCCGGGACGAGGCGGTGCGCACCACCGCCGCGAAGAACGACTTCCTGTCGCGCATGAGCCACGAGCTGCGCACCCCCCTGAACGCCATCCTGGGCTTCACGCAGCTGCTGGAAATGGCGGACGACGATCCCCTGAGCACGGGGCAGGGGGAGCAGGTGCGCGAGATCCACCTGGCAGGCGAGCACCTGCTGACGCTGGTCAACGAGACCCTCGACCTCGCACGCATCGAGAGCGGACACCTGGAATTCAAGCGCGAGCCGGTCGCCCTCGGAGCGGCGATCGAGCACTGCCTGGTACAGCTGGAGACCACGGCGCGCCAGCGCGGCATTGCGCCGTCCTTCGCCGGCGGCGGCGACTTCGTGGTCGCCGCGGACCCGGTGCGGGTGAAGCAGGTACTGCTCAACCTGCTCTCCAATGCGATCAAGTACAACAGCGAGGGCGGCACCCTGGCCGTGGCCTGCGCGGCGGCCGCCGAAGGGCGGGTCCGGGTCAGTGTGCGCGACACGGGGCGCGGCCTCAGCGACGCGGAACAGGCCCGGCTCTTCCGGCCCTTCGAACGCCTCGAGTCGGCCTACGAGGCCATCGAGGGTACCGGCATCGGGCTGGCCCTGGCGAAACAGCTGGTCGAGGGCATGGGCGGTCGCATCGGTGTGGACAGCACTCCCGGCGAGGGCAGCACCTTCTGGTTCGAGCTGCCACGCTCCGACGGTGAAGGGGAATCCGCCTGATGCAGGCTCCACCGCTACCCGCGGACGAACGGCAGCGCCTGCGCGCCCTTGCCGACCTGAAGCTGCTCGACACCCTGCCGGAGGAGCGCTTCGACCGGCTGACCCGCCTGGCCCGGCGGCTTTTCGACGTACCCATTGCCCTGGTCTCGCTGGTCGACGAGCAGCGCCAGTGGTTCAAATCCCGCCAGGGACTGGACGCCTGCGAGACGGCGCGTGACATCTCCTTCTGCGGCTACGCCATCCTCGACGAGGCGGTGTTCCTGGTCGGCGACGCGAGCGAGGACCCCCGCTTCGCCGACAATCCCCTGGTGACCGGTGCACCCCATATCCGCTTCTATGCCGGCGCGCCCCTGCATACGCCGCAGGGCTACCGGGTCGGCACGCTGTGCCTGATCGACCGCCGGCCGCGCGCCCTCGATAGCGGCGAGCGCGCGGCCCTGCGCGACCTCGCCGACTGCGTCGAGGACGAAATCAACCTGCTCGTGGAAAAGCAGCTCCGGGCCCGGCTGGCCAGTAGCGAAGAGCGGCTGCGCGCGCTGTTCGACCTGTCGCCGATCGGCATCGCCCTGAACGACTACGACAGCGGCGCCTTCCTCGAGGTGAACGACGCCCTGCTCCAGCCCAGCGGCTACACGCGCGAGGAGTTCATCGGGCTGAGCTACTGGGACCTGACACCGGCCGAATACGGACCGCAGGAGGCGCAGCAGCGGGAAAGCCTGGCGCGCACCGGCCGCTACGGCCCCTTCGAGAAGGAGTATCTGCGCAAGGACGGCAGCCGCTACCCGGTGCGGCTGAACGGCATGATGCTGCGCGACGACGGCGGCCGGAAGCTCATCTGGTCCATGGTCGAGGATATCTCCGAGCGCAGGCGCGCCGAGCGCATCAAGAGCGAGTTCGTCGCCACAGTCAGCCACGAGCTGCGCACGCCGCTGACCTCGATCACCGGCGCCCTCGGGCTGCTCGCCGGCAGAAGCCAGGGCGAACTGCCGGAACCGATGCGACAGCTGGTCGACACCGCCTACCGCAATGGCCAGCGGCTTTCCCACCTGATCAACGACCTCCTCGATTTCGAGAAGATCAGCGCCGGGAAGCTGCGCTTCGAGGCGGAGCTGCGGCCCCTGGTGCCGCTCCTCGAACAGGCGCTGGAGAACCAGCGCAGCCACGCCGCCGAGCACGGCGTGGCATTGCGCCTTGAAGTCACGGCGGCCAGCCCCGAGGTACGGGTCGATGCCCGGCGGCTGGAGCAGGTCCTGGCCAACCTGCTGTCCAATGCGATCAAGTTCTCCCCCCGGGACGCGATGGTTCGCGTGGTGCTGCAGGCCTCCGGCAACCCGGTGCGCGTCGCGGTCATCGACCGGGGCCCCGGCATTCCGGCGGCCTTCCGCGGGCGGATCTTTGAGCGTTTCTCCCAGGCGGACAGTTCCGATACGCGCCAGCGGGGCGGCACCGGGCTGGGCCTCGCGATAACCCGCGAGTTGCTTGAGCACATGGGCGGCCGGGTCGGCGTCGACTCCGTGGAGGGCGAAGGCGCCACGTTCTGGTTCGAGCTGCCCGCGGGCGAGCCGGCGCTGCGCGCAAACACGGCGGCGCCGGGCACCGGCGGCGAGCACCGGTGATGCGCGCGCTGCGGCGGCTGCTCCTGGTGGAAGACGACCCCGACATCCGGGCCGTGGCCGGGCTCGCCCTGGAGACCGTCGGCGGCTTCGAGGTTCTACTCTGCGCCAGCGGCGCCGAAGCCCTGGCAGCGGCGGAGGCCTTCGCCCCGGACCTTGTTCTGCTCGACGTGATGATGCCCGCCATGGACGGGCCGGCCACCCTGGCGGCCCTGCGTGAACTGCCGGCGCTGGCGGACACGCCCGCTGCCTTCCTCACCGCCAAGGTACAGCCCGGGGAGGTCGCTCGACTCAAGGGCCTGGGCGCCCGGGGCGTGATCGCCAAGCCCTTCGACCCGATGACCCTGGCCGAGCAGGTCCGGGCCCTCTGGGCGACCTAGCTGTCCGGCGGGCTGTCTCCGCCTTCTGCGGCCACTTCCTCCGCCCTGCGCATCGCCTGGCGCTGGACCACGTAGCGGATGATCTGCTCCTGGGAGAACTCGTCGTCGTCGAAGGCCACGCGGATGCGATAGGGCATAGCCGGGTTGTCGCTCGCCTCGCTCTCCTGCACCGTGCCATCCAGTTCCACGGCCACCTGCGAGGGCTGAAGCAGGAGCCCGAGGCGCCGCCGCGCACCGACCGGCAGCGGCTCGCAGCTATCGAAGGCGATGCCGCTGCCGCTGACGTTCACGGCGGTGGGAACGTGGCGGCGCTCGCCGTCGCCGGCCCGCCCCGGCAGCAGCGCCGCGAGCAGGTCCAGCTTGCGGTTGAGCAGCCCCAGCGCCTGGCCGGCCGCCGGATCCGCCTGGAAGACGTGGTTGATGGCATCGTTCAGCTCGCTGTCGAGTTGCGCGAGCGGGTCCTGCGGCCCGGCATCCGCGGCCCCGCCCCCGGGTTCCGGAACAGGCGTGTGCCAGAGCGGCAGGACGTCGTCGATGCGGTAGTACTCCCGGCGTTCGCGCTCGCTGCTCATGGTGCCTCCTCGCCTTCGACCAGTGGCTGGCGGACGACAATCTCCACGCGCCGGTTGCTGGCGCGCCCCTCGTCCGTGTCGTTATCCGCCAGCGGGTGGATCTCCCCGTAGCCCACGACCCGCATGCGCCGGTCCTCGAGACCGGGCTCGCGCAAAAGCTCGTGGGTCACCGACACGGCGCGGCCGGCGGACAGGGCCCAGTTCGAGGGAAACGTGCTGGAGCTGATGGGCACGTTGTCCGTGTGGCCCTCGATGGCGATCTCGCCGGGAATGTCCGCCAGCGCCGTGCGCAGCTTGCCCATGACCGGCAGGAAACCCTCCGTCAGCGTGGCGGACCCCGAGGGAAAGGAGGCGTTCTCGCGGATGCGGATGGTAATGAAGCGGCCGTTCGTCTCGATCTCGATCTGGCCCTCGCGGATCTCTTCCTCGAACAGCTCGCGGAGCCGCTCGGCGTCGGCGGCGGTCTCGCGCTCCAGCGCGGCGAGCTGTTTCTCCAGCAGCTCCCGGGCCTTTTCGGCCTCCTCCGCGGTCAGGGGGGGCGCGTCGGGATTGCCCACCTGCAGATCGGGACGGCTGGTGTCCGCCGTCTGCTGCTGGAGCTGGCGGATCGGTGTCGGGCGCGCCTGGCCCGGGCTGAACTCGCGGGCAATGATGCTCGTGCCCTTGGGGATATCCTCGACCTGCATCTCCTGCTGCACGCCGAAAGCCATTTTCATGGAGCCGGCGATGGTCTTGTAGCGCTCGAGATCCATCTTGGAGAAAGACAACAGCAGCACGAAGAAAGCCAGCAGCAGGGACATCAGGTCGGCGAAGGTCGCCATCCACTGGGGCGCCCCCCGGTTCTCTTCCTCCTCCGAGCCGAAATCGATCATGCGGCGCTCTTCTCATCCCCCTCGCGCTTGGCGGGGGCGAGGTAGGTCTTGAGCATGGACTCGATCACCCGCGGGTTCTGCCCGTCCTGGATCGCCAGCAGGCCGTCGATGCAGATCGCCTTGATCCGCCCCTCCTCCACCTTGCGCAGGTTGAGCTTGTCGGCGATGGGAAAGGCCACCATGTTGGCGAGAATGGCGCCGTAGAGCGTCGTCAGCAGGGCGATGGCCATGGCCGGGCCGATGGTTTTCGGATCGTTCATGGTCGACAGCATCTGCACGAGGCCGATGAGCGTGCCGATCATGCCCATGGCCGGCGCGACATCGCCGGTCGCCGTGAACACCTTGGCGCTCCACTGGTGGCGGTCGATGGTCTGCTGCAGGTCCTTGGTGAGGAGGGTGTTGACGACATCCGGGGCGTGGCCGTCGGACACCATCTGCACACCGTGCTGCAGGAACTCGTTCTCGATCTCGACGTTCTCGAGGGCGAGCAGGCCGTCCTTGCGGGCGATGGTCGCCAGCTCGATGATCTTCTGCACGATGTCCTCGGGATTCTCGAGTTTCTTGGAGAAGGCGCCGAGGGCGACCTTGAAGGCGCCGAGGAAGTGGCCGAGGTCGAACTTGATCATCACCACCAGCATGGTCCCGGCGAGCACGATCAGGACCGAGGGGACGTTGATGAAGATGACGGGCGAACCACCGGTGATGATCGCCGCCATCACCACGCCGAGGGCACCAACCATCCCCAGTAATGTCGCCAGGTCCATAGTGTCTGTTCCTTGTCGGTTTCCAGCGCCGCAGGCTGCGGGGAGTCCAGGCGCAGGGGAGTATATCGCAACCCCCGGACCCGGGCGTAACCCGGACAGCACACCGCCCGCGAACGCTCTTCCCGGTCATTGCCCCGGAGGTAGACGATCGTATTGGAGCCGGTGAGGGCCGTCCAGCGGTCCTGCCGGCGACGTCACCGGGCCCTGCCGAGCCGGCGGCGACGGCCGGGTCGCTCCCCCGGCCGCCCCGGCGGCACGGGTACCCATTTGCGTCACAACAAAAGCTTTATTTTTCCATCGACATCTGGTCACCTTTGGGAGGCGGCCCGCCCTCGCCGGCCGGCCGCTGCAGGTCAGGACGGCATGGGCGCCCCTGTCGGCGACAGCCCGGGGTGGACAAAGCCCGGGCGGGGCTCAAGTTATCGGCCGCGATGCCGCTAACCCCCATAGCCTCGCGGGTCACCACGCTGTGTGACAGACTGGAACCGAAAAAACCGGGAAGGAATGAGACCTTGGCACGAATACTCACCGTGGATGACTCGAATTCGCTCCGCCGCATGGTGGCCTTCACCCTGAAGCAGGCGGGACACGACGTCGTGGAGGCGGTCGATGGCAGCGATGGCCTGGAAAAGGTCCGGGAACATCAGGTCGACCTCGCCCTGGTGGACGTCAACATGCCGTCCATGGGCGGGATCGAGATGGTCCGGGAAATGCGCACGCTGCCCCAGTACGCGCGAACGCCCATTCTCATGCTCACCACCGAATCGAGCGACGAGAAAAAGCAGGAGGGACGGCAGGCCGGCGCCACGGGCTGGATCGTCAAGCCCTTCAGCCCGGAGCAGCTACTGGCGATCGTGGAGAAGGTGCTCGGCAGAACGGGCACGGGATGAGGCGGCGACCATGAACCCAGCGGAGGCCCTCCACGTCGGCGGTAACGGTGACGACATGAACCAGTATCTCACCTTCATCCTGGATGGTGAGGAGTACGGTATCGATATCCTCCGGGTCCAGGAGATCCGCGGCTGGACGAAGACCCGGCCGATACCCAATGCCCCCGCCTGGCTCAAGGGGATCATCGACCTGCGCGGCAGCATCGTACCCATCATCGACCTGCGCGAGCGCTTTTCCCTGGAGCCGCTGGCCTACGGACCGACGACCGTGGTCATCGTGGTGCGCTACAGCGGAGGGGACAACCGCAAGCAGCGGGACCTGGGCCTGATCGTGGACGCCGTCTCCGAGGTCTACAGCGTCGACCCGGAAGCCGTGAAGGGCGCCCCGGAAGTCTCCGGCTCGATCGATGATCAGCTGATCAAGGGCATCGCGAAGGTGAACGAGAAACTGATCTTCCTGCTCGACATGGACCGCCTGCGCGAGGGGGTCTTCAAGGCAGGTGCGGCGAGCCCGGATGCGCTCGCCGGGGAGGCATGACCATGACCACGGAAGCCACGCTGAAGACCGACGAGACAGCCGCCGCCGCGGACCTCGAGCTGCTGGAAGAGAGCTTTGCGCTCCTCGAGCCCCAGGCGGAGCGGCTCGTGGGGCGCTTCTACGAGAAGCTGTTCGAGGACTACCCGGCGGTCGAGCCGCTGTTCGCCGATACGAACATGGCCAAGCAGCGGGCCATGCTCCTGGCGGCCCTGCAACTGGTCGTCAACAACCTGCGCAAGCCCGAAAAACTCAGGGAAGCGCTGCTTGACCTGGGCGCCCGGCACCAGCTCTACGGCGCCGAGCCGGCGCACTACGAAGCGGTGGCGGCCACCCTGCTCGACGCCATGGCGGAAGCAGCGGGCGGGGCGTGGAATACGTATTACGAGGATGCCTGGCGCAACGCCCTGACCATGGTCGGCGAGGTGATGCTGAGCGCCTACACACTACCGGAGGAACAACCCATGACGGCGAGGAGCAACGTGATGGACGCAGCGATCAGCAAGGACAAGCAGGGCCAGCACGGGAGCGACGGCGGCATGGACGGCGACGTCATGCTCGCGGCGATCGACAATGCCATGACGCCGATCATGATGGTCGACCGCGACATGATCATCACCTACGTCAACAAGGCCACCGTGGCGCTCATGCAGGACAACGAGGCGGTCATGCGCCAGGAGTTCGCGGGCTTCGATTCCCGCAGGCTGGTGGGCAGCTGCATCGACCAGTTCCACGCCAACCCGGCCCACCAGCGCCGGATCCTCGACGATCCCGCCAACCTGCCCTGGAAGACAGACATCAAGGTGGGCCCGCTGCGCTTCAACCTGAACGTCACGGCGCAGATCGACGCCGACGGCAATTATGTCGGCAACACGCTGGAGTGGTCCGACGTCACGGAAACGCGCCAGCGGGAACAGGAAGTGGCGCGCCTGACCTCGGCAATCGAGGGCGCCACCTCCAACCTCATGCTCTGTGACGATGACCTGAACATCGTCTACGCCAACCCCGCGGTCATGGCCATGTTCCGCAACCGCGCGAGCGAAATGCGGCAGCGCTTCCCGGGCTTCGACCCGGACAACCTGGTCGGGCAGAACATCGACCAGTTCCACAAGGATCCGGCGCACCAGCGGGCCCTGCTCAAGGACCCGAATCGCCTTCCTGCAAGGGCAGAAATGGAGATCGTGGGGGTCGAACTCGAAGTCAACGCCACCATGATCAAGGGCCCGAACGGCGAGTACATGGGCAACATGGTCGAGTGGAAGGACATCACGGAGATGAAGGACGCCGAGCGCCAGATCCGCGGCCTCGTCGCCGGCGCCACCGAGGGCGAGTTCTCCGCGCGCATCGACACGAGCCACTACGAAGGGTTCTTCGAGCAGCTCGGCGAGCTGCTCAACAGCCTCATGACAATCTCCGAGCAGGGCCTGACCGACGTCGGCCAGGTGATCCAGGCGCTCGCCGAGGGCGACCTGACGCAGACCATCGAGCAGGACTACAAGGGCCTCTTCGGCCAGCTGAAGGACGACACCAACAGCACGGTGGAGAACCTGCGCAACATGATCGGCCAGATCCGCGACGGGGCCCAGAGCATCGGCTCCTCGGCCTCGGAGATCTCCCAGGGCAACGCCGACCTGTCCCAGCGCACGGAGGAACAGGCCTCCTCCCTGGAGGAGACCGCGTCCAGCATGGAGCAGATGACCTCGGCGGTGAAATCCAGCGCCGACAATGCCCGCCAGGCCAACCAGCTCTCCGCCAGCGCCCGCGAGGAAGCGGAAAAGGGCGGCGAGGTGGTCAGCCAGGCCGTGGCCGCCATGGCGGAGATCAACGAGTCCTCGAGCAAGATCTCGGAGATCATCGGCGTCATCGACGAGATCGCCTTCCAGACCAACCTCCTCGCGCTGAACGCGGCCGTCGAGGCGGCGCGCGCCGGCGAGCAGGGACGGGGCTTCGCGGTCGTCGCAGCAGAGGTGCGCAACCTCGCCCAGCGCAGCGCCCAGGCCGCGAAGGAGATCAAAACGCTGATCAAGGACAGCGTCAGCAAGGTCGAGGACGGCAGCAAGCTGGTCGACCAGTCCGGCGAGACCCTCAACGAGATCGTCACGGCGGTCAAAAAGGTCAGCGACATCATCGCGGAGATAGCCGCGGCGGCGCAGGAGCAGTCCTCGGGCATCGAGGAGGTCAACAAGGCGGTCACGCAGCTCGACGAGGTGACCCAGCAGAATGCCGCGCTGGTCGAGGAGGCCGCGGCCGCCTCCAAGTCCATGGATGACCAGTCGAAGAACCTCCAGGAACTCGTGTCCATCTTCAAGACCGGTGACGCCCCCGCCGAGCCCGGACCCACGCCCAAGAGCCGGGTGCAGCCGGCAGCGGCCAGCCAGCCGCGGCGCAGCCCGGCGCCCACCCGCGCCGCCAAGCCGCGTCCGGCACCGGCCGCCGACGCCGGCGAAGAATGGGAAGAGTTCTAGGCCAACGGGTCGCCGGCGCCCCGGGCCGCGCTTCGCGGGCGGGCGCCGGGGCGTAACCAGGCAGTAGCTTCGGGATAACGACAACATGGAAGCAGAGACCGCGCGGGCTCCTGCGGGCACGACGGCACCAGCGCCGAGCCGGGAATTCGAGCTCACGGACCGTGACTTCAGCTTCGTCAAGCAGTTCATCGCCAGGGAAGCCGGCATCGAGCTGAGCGACGCCAAGCGCAACCTGGTCTACAGCCGACTCGTGCGGCGGCTGCGGGCCCTGGGGCTGCCAAGCTTCAGCGCCTACTGCAGCTACCTCGAGACCGGTAACGAGGAGGAGCTCGAGCACTGCGTCAACGCGCTGACCACCAACCTGACGGCGTTTTTCCGGGAGCCGCACCATTTCGAGTTCCTCGAGCGGGAACTGCTGCCCCGCCTCCTGCGCGAGAAGCGGGAGAAGGAACTGCGCGTCTGGTCGGCGGGCTGCTCCACCGGCGAGGAGCCCTACTCCCTGGCCATGGTGCTCGCGGAGCGGGTCCCGGAGGACTGGAACATCAAGCTGCTGGCCACCGACCTGGACAGCTCGGTGGTGGCCACCGGCGCCGCCGGCGAGTACGCCCTCGACCGCATCACCGGGATCTCCGACGCGCGCCGCAAGCGCTGGTTCCTCCGCGGCAGGGGCCCCCGGGAAGGCCAGGTGCGGGTACGCCAGGAGCTGCGCGACATGATCACCTTCCGGCGGCTGAACCTGCTGGACCCGTGGCCTTTCCGCAACCGCTTCGACTTCATTTTCTGCCGCAACGTCGTGATCTACTTCAGCAAGGACACGCAGCGCGCCCTGTTCGAGCGCTACGCGGACCAGCTCCAGACCGACGGCCACCTGTTCATCGGCCACTCGGAGACTCTCTACCGGGTCAGCGACCGCTTCAAGCTGCTGGGCAGCACCATTTACCAGCGGACCGGTTAGGACGGAGCGGAAGCGTGGGAGTCCTGTCCATGCAGAAAGCAGCCATTCCGGAGTGCCCCCCCGCCCTGCCGGGCTTTGGGCACATCAAGCGCTACTGGGATCCGTCCCGCAAGCTCTACGTGGCCAAGCTTCTCCCGGGCGAGTACTACATCACCCTGCGCGGAGAGATGATCACCACGGTGCTGGGCTCCTGCATCTCCGCCTGCATCCGCGATCGCAAGCTCGGCATCGGCGGCATGAACCACTTCATGCTGCCCGACAGCGCGCAGCTGGACGACTGGGGCGGAAGCTCCAGTTCCGCGCGCTACGGCAGCTACGCGATGGAGCAGCTGATCAACGAAGTGCTGAAGGCGGGAGGGCGCCGGGAAAACCTCGAGGTAAAGGCCTTCGGGGGCGGCGCCATCGTCTCCAAGCTGTCCAGCGTCGGCCGGAAAAACATTGCTTTTCTGCGGGAATTTCTGCAAATTGAGGGCCTGCAGCTGGTCTCGGAGGACCTGGGAAGTCCCTATCCGCGCAAGGTCAACTTCTTCCCCGACAGCGGCCGCGCACAGGTCAAGAAGCTGCGCTCGATGCACAACGATACAATCGTCGAGCGCGAGAACCAGTACCTGGAGGAACTGGTCGAAGCTCCCGTGCAGGGCGACGTGGAACTCTTCTAACAAACGGGGTTGACCCAGGGAATGGCAGGAAAGATCCGTGTTCTGGTGGTGGACGATTCGGCGCTGATCCGACGCCTGCTCACCGACATGCTCAACAGCGCGCCGGACATCGAGGTGGTCGGCGCGGCCCCCGATCCGCTCGTCGCCCGCGACAAGATCAAGAGCCTGGAGCCGGACGTGCTGACCCTGGACGTCGAGATGCCGCGCATGGACGGGATCACCTTCCTGCGCAACCTGATGCGCCTGCGCCCGATGCCGGTGGTCATGGTCTCGACGCTGACCGAACAGGGCGCCGAAGTCACCCTCGAGGCGCTCGAACTCGGCGCCGTGGATTTCGTCGCCAAGCCCAAGCTGGACGTTGCCCGCACGCTGACCGATTACGTCGACGAACTCACGGCGAAGGTGCGCGCCGCGGCCTCGGCCCGCGTCAAGCGCCTCGCCAGGCTGGAGGAGCCGCAGCCGCTGCATTCCTCCGACGCCGTGATCCCGAAACGCCCGGCGCGGCACTTCCGCACCACCGACCGGATCATCGCCATCGGCGCCTCCACCGGCGGCACGGAGGCCATCAAGAGCGTGCTCATGGGCATGTCGCCCACGTCGCCAGGCATCGTCATTGCCCAGCATATCCCCCCCGGTTTCAGCGCCGCCTTCGCCGACCGCATGGACCGGATGACACCGCTGTCGGTCAAGGAAGCCGAGGACGGCGACCAGGTGCTGCCCGGGCACGCCTTCGTCGCTCCCGGGGACCGGCACCTGCTGCTGGTCCGCGACGGGGCGCGCTACGTGTGCAGGCTGAGCGACGGCGAACCGGTCAACCGGCACCGGCCCAGCGTCGATGTGCTCTTCCGCTCGGTGCTGCAATCCGCCGGCAACAATGCCGTCGCCGCCCTGCTCACCGGCATGGGGGCCGACGGCGCCGCGGGGCTGCTCGAGCTGCACGAGGCCGGCCTGCACACCATCGCCCAGGACGAGGAGACGAGCGTGGTCTGGGGCATGCCCGGCGAGGCGGTCAAGCGCGGGGGTGCCGACGAGGTCCTGCCCCTCGAGGCCATCGCTGAACACCTGCTGGCTGCGGCCGGGCGCGAGCCCACGGCCAGGCAGTCCGGGTAGGCCGCCCCATGTCGCCCTCACGCCGCGCGGGAACCAGCGGCCCCGGCAACACCCCGGAGCACGAGGCCGGGGCGGACGGCGCGCCGGCGGTCGAGGCCTGCAAGGAACTCGGCACCATGCTCGGCAGCGAACTCGGGCAGGTGGACGAGGAGATCGAGCGCGTCGCCGAGATCATCGCCGAAGCGGTCGGGGCGCTGTCCTCCGGCTTCGACGAGCTCTACCGGCTGGCCGGACAGCAGCCCGCGGAGCCCGGGCGGCAGGAGGAACTCGAGCAGGCCGTGTCCGACGCGGTGCGGGCGCTGCAGTTCGAGGATATCGCGAGCCAGGCACTCGCCGAGGCACGGCGCAGCGTCGCCTACCTGCGCGACGTGGCGGAAGAGGTGAAAACGGTCCGCGATACCGGCGACCTCGCCAACCGCATCAGCAGGCAGCACGAGGCCTGGTCGAAGCTGCGACGCAAGGCCGTGTTACAAAAGAATCTCGACGAGGGGTCCGTGGACCTTTTCTGAGCCGCCGCCCCGCTCAGGCCCAGTCGTCAATCAGGTGCTCGTCATCCCCCGGCCGCTCTTTCCCGGGGGAATCCGGGTAGCCCGCCCGGTCGCCGGTACCAATGCCGCCGGGCGGCTGTTGCTCTTCCTGGTCTTCCTTGCCTTCCTTGCCTTCCTTGTCCCCATGATCTTCCTGACCGCGATCTTCCGGCCGCTCCCGGGGCGGGCGCCCCTGGCCGGGCACACGGTGACGCAGGGGAGGCCGCGGCGGCACCAGGGGCGTCAGCGGATCAAGCGGCTGCGCCATGCTGGCCGGAAGCCTCGTTGATGCCTGCCATCGTGGACGCGTCCACGAGGATCATCATGCCCGTCTCCTTCTCGATCACCCCCTCGACCTGGAAGGAGGCATCGCCCTGCAGGTTCTCCACCAGGCTGTCGTCGAGCACTTCGACCTCGAGCACCTCATCCACGACCAGGCCCACATGTTCGTCGTTGACATCGAGGATCACGATCCAGTCGATGCCCCCGTCAGCCTCCCGGGGCGGCAGCCCGAGGCGACGCCTGGCGTCGACGACGGTCACGATATTGCCGCGTACGTTGATCACGCCGAGCACGAAGGGCGCAGCGCCGGAAACGGGTGTGATGTCCCCGGCGCAAAGGATCTCCTGCACCTGCAGCACGTTGATGCCGTAATCCTGCCGGTCGACGACGAAGCGCAGCCACTCGTTCCGGTTGGCGCTGACGCGGGCATTGAGGTCATCCAGCGCGTCGTCACGCACGCTGCCCGCACTGGCCTGCGCCAGCTGTTCACTGTTCATCAGCCCGTCTCCCTCGCTCCCTCGAGCGATATGGTCCTGTCAAGTTTCCTTCCCGTGCCCGGCGTCGGCTGCAGGGCAGCCTCCACCAGGGCCGGAATACTGTCGGCATCGAGCAGCACGCAGCGCCGCTCCGCCAGGGTCCCGGCCAGCCAGGGGCGTCGGCCCCGGGGCCCCCGCCAGCACACCGGGCCGTGGTCGATCAGTTCCTCGCGGCCCGGCGCCGGCAGTGCCAGCCCCAGGCTGCCGTCATCCAGCAGCAGCAGCCGTTCGAAGCGGCCTTCGAGGGGCCTTGCCCGCGGCGCCAGGTCGTCCGGCAGCACGAGCAGGGCAAGGTCGATCACGGTGGGTCCCCCGTCACCGGCCGCGCTGCGGCGCAGCCACGGCGCTCCGTCCGGGGGAAGCAGCGGGGGCACATCAGCGCTTTCCCCCTTGACCCGGTCAGCGGGGACGGCAACCGCGAGCCCGCCCAGCCCGAACATGAAATAGCGGCCCGCTTCCTCACCGGGTCCGCCGCCCCCGTCCTCCCACAGCAGGTCCTCGAGGTAGAGGTCGAGGGCCTGCTCGGAAGCGGTCAGTTCCCGTGCGCCTTCGCTCATGCCACGACACGCTCCCCGCTCTCGAGCTCGTCGAGCGCCAGCAGATCGTCGAGCAGGCCGCGAAAGGCCGCGGCTCCCCGGCTGTCCGGGGCAATGCGCGGCAGCGGCACGCCGCGCTCGCTCGCCTCGCGAAAACGGGTATCCACCGGCACCACGCCGTCCCAGAGCGTGTGCCCGCCGTAGCGCTGGCGCAGTGTTTCCAGCGCGTGGTTCGCGGCGCGGGTCCGGCGATCGAACAGGGTCGGCACCACCAGGTGTTCCAGGCGCCGCGGGCGCGAGCGGTTCACCATCTCCAGCGTCCGGATCATGCGCTCCAGCCCCTTGAGGGCCAGGTGTTCGGTCTGGGTCGGCACCACCACCCGGTGCGCGGCGGCGAGGGCATTGATCATGAGAATACCGAGCGACGGCGGGCAGTCGAGCAGCACGTTGTCAAACTGTCCCTCGAGCGCCTCCAGCGCCCGCCGCAGGATGAGCCCCTGCCCCTGGCGGCTGCCCAGCTGCCGATCGAGCGTGGCCAGTGCCGGTACCGCGGCCAGCAGCGAGAGCGGCGGCTCGCCATCGGCTTCGAGCAGCAGTTCGTTCGCGGGGGTATCCCGGTCGTTGAAGAGCTCGTAGACGCTGCGTTCCGCGGCGGCGGCGTCCACGCCGAAATAGCTGGTGAGCGACGCCTGCGGGTCGAGGTCGACCAGCAGGACCCGGCGGCCGCGCCCCTGGAGCCAGCCGGCAAGGGTTACCGCGGTGGTGGTCTTCCCCACCCCGCCTTTCTGGTTCGCAATGGTCCAGATTCTCATGGGTCAGCCTCCGCAGCCCGTGCCGGGTCGATCGACCGCCCGGGCTCGTCCCGTTCAGGCCGCCTGCTTGCCGGCTCGTGTCATCAGTCCATTGACGTCGAAAATCAGGGCGATGTTGCCGTCGCCGGTGATCGTCGCACCGGCAAAGCCGGGCACCTCGTGGAGCATCGAGCCAAGGGGCTTGATCACCACCTCCTCCTGGCCGAGCACGTCGTCGGTGACGAAACCGACCATGCCGCTGCCCACCTGCAGCACGACCACGTAGGGGCTGGCGGCCTCCGTGTCGTCCTCGCTGCTCGCCAGGCAGCTGCGCAGGAACACCAGCGGCAGCGGCTTGCCGCGCACCATCATGACCGGCCGCCCGGCGACCTGGTGCACGCTGTTCGCGTCGAGGGAGAACACCTCCAGCACCTGCGACAGCGGGAAGGCATAGGTACGCTGCTGCAGGCGCACCATCAGGGTGGGCATGATGGCGAGGGTCAGCGGCACCCGGACACGCACCGAGGTGCCCTTGCCCAGCTCCGACTGGATCTCGACATTGCCGTTCAGCTCGGCGATGCGGGTCTTGACCACGTCCATGCCGACCCCGCGCCCGGACAGGTCCGATACCTGTTCCTTGGTCGAGAAGCCGGGCAGGAACACCAGGTCGAAGCACTCCGGGTCACTGAGCTTGGCCGCCGCCTCGGCGGAGAACAGCCCCTTGCGCACAGCCTTGGCGCGCAGCACCTCCGGATCCATGCCGGCGCCGTCGTCACGGATGATGATGACAATGTTGTTGCCTTCCTGCTCGGCGGAGAGCTCCACCTGCCCCTTGCGGGGTTTCCCGTTCGCCTCGCGCACGGCGGGATCCTCGATGCCGTGGTCCATGGCGTTGCGCACGAGGTGCACCAGCGGGTCCGACAGCGCCTGGACGAGGTTCTTGTCGAGGTCCGTGTCCTCGCCGCGCATGGTCAGCTCGATCTCCTTGCGCAGGTTGCGGGCGACATCCCGGGCGAGCCGGGGGAAGCGGGAGAACACCTTGCCGATCGGCTGCATGCGCGTCTGCATGACACCGTTCTGCAGGTCCGCCGTGACCAGGTCGAGGTTGGCAACGGTCTTCTTCAGCTCCTCGTTCTCCAGGTCCGCGCCGAGGTTGGTCAGGCGGTTGCGCACCAGGACCAGCTCGCCGACCAGGTTCATGACCGTATCGAGGCGGGAGACACTGACCCGGATCGTCGACTCGGGCGGGGCGGCAGGCGCGTTGTCCCGCGGGGCCGCAGCACCCGGGCTGCCCGCGGCACTGGCGGCAGCCGGCACCGCTCCCGGGGCCGGCGGCTCGGCCTCGGCCGGCGGCGGGGCCTCGGCCGGCGGCGGGGCTTCGGCCGCAGCCTCCTGCGCAGTCGCCGCGCCCTGGCCGCCGCCCTGCTCCAGCTGATCCAGCAGGGCCTCGAACTCCTCCTCGGTGATCTCGTCGCCGCCGGCCGCCGCCGGCGCTTCAGCAGCCGCCGGTGCCGCCTCCCCGGGTTCGTCCTCGAACAGACCCGCGCGCACCCCGTCGAGCATCGCGTCGAACTCGCGGTCCGCGGCATCCTCTGCCGGCTCCGCCCCGGCCGGCTCCGCCCCGGGCGGCTCCGCCTCGCCTGCGTCCTCCGCAGCGGCCCCGGGCGCACTCGCGGGCGCCCCGTTGGCAGCGGCGACATAGTGCTGGAGCTTCCTGACCAGCTCCGGGGGGGGCGGCGAGGGCGTTTCACCCTCGGACACCTGGCCCAGCATCTCCACCACGAGGTCCGCCACCTGCAGGACGCTGTCCATGATGTCGTTGTCCAGGGCGAGCTTGCCGTTGCGCAGCGAGTCGAAGACCTCTTCCGCGCCGTGGCAGATGAGCACCAGCGGCTCGACATTGAGAAAGCCGGCCCCGCCCTTGATCGTGTGGAAGCCGCGGAAGATGCTGTTCAGGAGCTCCCGGTCCTCCGGCTGCTGCTCGAGTTGCACCAGTTCCGATCCCAGGTGCTCGATGATCTCATTGGCCTCGACCAGGAAGTCTTCGCGAATACTGTCGTCCAGTTCAAAGCTCATGGCCGCCTCCGTCAGAACCCCAGGCTCGAGAGCAGTTCGTCAGCCTCGTCCTGGCTGGTGATCCGCTGCTCCCCTTCCGGCACGCTGGCGGCCTCCCCCGCCCGCTTGCGGTCGGTGAGCAGGCCGCTCTTGCCGGCCACGCGAATCATGTTGATCAGCGTTTCCTCCACCTCTGTCACCAGGCGGATGACCTTGCGGATCTCCTGCCCGGCGAGGTCCTGGAAATTCTGGGAGATGATGACTTCCGAGAGGCCGCTGCGGATCTCACCGGCCTGTTCGGTCACTTCCCGGGCGAAGGACGCGGCCTCGCGCTTCAGCGCCTCCCCGTCCGGGGCCTTTTCCGCGGCCGCGGCGAGTGCTTCAGCGCCCGAGGCAAGCGCCTCGGCGCGGGGCAGCATCGCCTCGACCAGGTCCATGGTCTTGTGCGCCGACTGCTCGGTGACGGTGATGACCTGGTCCAGGCGCTGGCGGGCGTCGGGGAACTCGTCGCTGGCAAAATCCGCCAGGCGCGAGTCGAGCTGGAAGCTGGTGAGCGCCTCGTGCAGCTGGCGGGTCAGCCTGCCGACATCCTGGAAGAGCGCCTGCTCCCGCATCGCCGTGAGATCATCGAGCAGCGCGGAGAACAACTGTTCATCATCCTTGCGCGCCGCCTCGAGGAGCGCTTCCAGGGCGCCGATGTAGTCTGCCGGCGCCTGGCGCTCCGCCGCGTCTCCCGTTACGTCCATGCCGCCCTGTCCGCTCATTGCGCCTGCTCCATGCGTTCGAAGATACGGTCGATCTTCTCCTTCAGCGCCGCGGCGGTGAAGGGCTTGACCACGTAGCCGTTGACGCCGGCCTGCGCGGCCTCGATGATCTGCTCCCGCTTGGCTTCCGCGGTCACCATCAGCACGGGGAGGTGCTTGAGCTTGTCGTCGGCGCGAATGGCCTTCAGAAGATCGATGCCGGCCATGCCGGGCATGTTCCAGTCAGTGACGACGAAGTCGATGTGCGTCGCTTTCAGCACGTCGAGGGCGGAAGAGCCGTCATCGGCCTCCCGCATGTTGCTGAAGCCGAGCTCCCGGAGCTGGTTCTTCACGATCCGGCGCATGGTGGAGAAGTCGTCCACCACCAGGATCTGCATGTCCTTGTTCAAAACTCACCTCCGTGATTGCCTGCCGCGCCGGGGCGGGGCTTGTTCATAACGCCGAGCGCGCCCGCAGGCGCGCCAGGGCCTGCCCGTGCAACTGGCAGACCCGGGATTCGCTGACCCCGAGAACCTCTCCGATCTCGCGCAGGTTCAGCTCCTCCGTATAGTACAGGCTGACGATCAGCCGCTCGCGTTCGGGCAGCTCGTCGATGGTCCGGGCCAGGAGCTCCGTGACCGCCTCGAGCTCCAGCTGCTGTTCCGGCGACCCGGCCCGCTCGCTGGCGTCGCGCAGGTCGCTGTCCCCTCCCGCCAGTTCTTCCATGCTGAACATCCTGCAGTGCGCCGCCTCGCGGGCGATCTCCTGGTACTCCTCGAGCGGCACCTGCATCTGGGCAGCCACCTCGGCGTCGCTTGCCCGGCCGCCGCTCTGCCCCTCGACCACGCGCATCGCCTCGATCATGTCGCGGACCCGCCGATGCACCGACCGCGGCACCCAGTCCATGCCCCGCAGTTCATCGAGCATGGCGCCGCGGATGCGGATCCCCGCGTAGGTCTCGAAGTTGGCGCCGCGGTCTCCCGCATACTTCTTCGCCGCCTCCATCAGGCCCATCATGCCCGCCTGCATCAGGTCGTCGACATCCACGCTGGGCGGCAGTCGCCCGCCCAGGTGATGGGCAATGCGCCGGACCAGGTGCGCATACTTCTCGATCAGCGCGTCCGGCGACAGGTCGCGGACCACCGCGTATTCCGCCGCCAGGGACACATCCCTGGAGTTGCTGCTCGTCATCTTGCCACGCCAAGCGCCTGCTCAAGGAAAAATTCCACCTGCCCCTGCGCACCGCCAGGCCCATCCCATGTATCGGCCATCTGCGCGAGTTTCTTGAATGCGTCCGTCGCCCGGCAGGCGGGAAAGGCCGTGACAACCGGCTCCTGGCGCTGCAGCGCCCGGCGCAGGAAGTCGTCATGGGGCACGAAACCGGCGTAGCGCGCGGTGACATCGAGGTAGCGATCGGTTACCCGCGCGATCTTCTGGTAGAGTTCGCGGCCCTCGAGCTGGCTCCGAACCATATTGGACAGGACCTGGACGTCGCGGATGCCGTGGTCCCGCGACAGCACCTTGACCAGCGCGTAACCGTCGGTGATCGAGGCAGGCTCGTTGCAGACCACCAGCAGGACCTGGTGCGCGGCGGCGGCAAACATCGAGACCGAGCTGCTGATACCGGCGGCGGTATCGACGATGAGCACGTCGATGTCATCGGCCATCTCGGAGAAGGCGTGGATGATGCCGCTGGACTCTAGCCGGGAGAGTTCCGCCATACGCTGGATCCCCGAGGAGGCAGGCACGATCCTCACGCCGGCCGGCCCTTCGAGGACGATATCCCGGAGTTCGCATTCGCCCTGCAGCACGTGGGAGAGGTTGTTCCGCGGGTTGAGCCCGAGCAGGACGTCGACGTTGGCCAGGCCCAGGTCCGCGTCGAGAATCCAGGCCTTTCGCCCCCGAAGTGCCAGGGCGACGGCCAGGTTGACGGAGACGTTGGTCTTGCCGACACCGCCCTTGCCGCTGGTCACCGCGATCACCAGGCCCGGGCGCTTCGCCACCGCAGCCGCGCCGTTCGCGGGGCTGGCGCCCGCCGGCTTATCCAAGGGCATAGTGCAGTTCCCCGACATGCTGGGCGAGTGACTCCCGGTCCATGCGCCGCGGCGGCGAGGCACGCAGCTGCGCGACGGCGCGCTTGAGCAACTGCCGCCCGCTCACGGACTGCAGGGGACGACGCAGGTCCGGGCTGTCCGACACCAGGGTCAGCGGCACATCATTCCGGGCGATCACGCTAAGCAACCCTCCGAGACTCGCCGTCTCGTCCAGTTTCGTGGCAATGATACCGCTCAGCGGCAGATTACTGTAGAGCATGAGCGCCTCTTCCAGGGTCTGCAGCTGGGCGTTGGCCGCGAGCACGAGCCAGCGGGTCATCGGCCGCCCGCCGGGGCGCAGGAGCCCCGAAACCCGGTGGGCATGCGGATCGTCCCGCAGTCCGCCGGCGGTGTCCACCAGGACGACGGGCACATGCGCGAGCCGCGCCAGCCGCTCGTGCACCTCGTCCGCATCGGCGGCGAGGTAGACGGGGATGTTCAGCTGCCGCCCGCAGGAGAACAGGCACTCCTGCGCGCCCGGACGCTTGCTGTCGGCACTGATCATGGCGACGCGCTCCGGGCCGTGCAGTTCCGCATAGCGCACCGCGAGCCGGGCGATCGCCGTGGTCTTGCCGACACCGGTGGGGCCCACCAGGGAGAGTACCCCTCCCTGCGCCAGCGGGTCCTTGTTATCCACCGGCAGCATGCGGCACAGGTCGGACAGCGCGTGCTGCCAGGCCCGCGCGGGGTCGCGTTCCTCGGCCGGCACGCGCGCCACCAGGTCCTGCGCCAGGGGGGACGAGAGACCGAGGTGGATCAGCCGGGCCAGGAGATCGGCGCGCACCGGGCTGCGCCGGGAGAAATCGTTGAAAGCGAGACTGGAGAGCTGGCACTCGAGCATCCGGCGCAGCGCCTTGATCTCCCGGCGCATCGCCGCCAGCGAATCGTCGTCACCGGGCGCCGGCGCGGTCTCCCCCGTTTGCGGCGACGGGCGGTAGGCGAAGCTTTCGCTCGCGGCTCCCGCTGCGGAGGACGCCGCGGCGGACCCGGCCGTCTCCGCGCCGGCCTTCAAGCCTTGCCCGGACGGCGATGGCGCCGCCTGTGCCTCGGGCGCCGGGTTGAACAGGGACGCATCGTAGTCCAGGGCCGCGACCACCTCGAGGCCCTCCGCCAGCTGCCGGGTCGAGAGGATCACCGCGTCCGGCCCCTGCTCTTCCCGCACCTGCTTCAGTGCCTGGCGCATGTCCTCCGCCAGGTAGCGCTTGATCTGCATTGCCTTACTCCCTTTTCATACCCCGGGTATGCCCCGGTTAAGCCCCGGTTACAGCCCGCTCAGGCGGTCTCGGCCGTGGAGCGGGAAACCGACTGCACCAGGCGCAATTGCCTGTCCTCAGGAATTTCATTGTGTGCGAGCACATGCAGCCCCGGGACCGCCTGGCGCGCGAAGCGGGCCAGCATGCCGCGCAACTCCGCCGGCACCAGCAGTACCGCGGGCTCACCGCGCGCCTCCTGCTCCCGGGTCGCGGCCCGCAGCGATTCCTGGATGCGCTCCGCGAGACCGGGCTCCAGCGCCGGCGCATCCTGCTGCGACAGCTGCAGGAGCAGCTGTTCCAGGTCCGGCGCGAGCGTGACCACCGGGAGCTCTTCGGCCATGCCGATGAGCTCCTGGACGATCTGGCGCCCCAGCGCCACGCGGACGCCGCTCACCAGGGTGTCAATATCCTGACTGCGCGCCCCGTGCTCGGCGAGGGCCTCGCAGATGCCGCGGAAATTGCGCACCGGTACCTTTTCCGCCAGCAGCTGCTGCAGCACCCGGACGATGACCGCGAGCGGCAGGGTCTTCGGCGTGAGGTCCTCGACCAGCTTCGGCGCCGTCTTCGCGAGCTGGTCGAGCAGGTTCTGCACTTCCTGGTGGCCGAGGAGTTCGTGGGCGTGCTTCTTGAGCAGCTGGCTCAGGTGCGTGGCGATCACGGTGGCCGAATCCGCGACCGTGTAGCCCATGGTCTGCGCGTGCTCCCGGGACGCCGGATCGATCCATACCGCCGGCATGCCGAAGGCCGGATCGGTGGCCTCGATACCCTGCACCGGGGCGCTGACATTGCCGGGATTGATGGCCAGTTCGCGGTCGGGGCGCACCTCCCCCTGGGCGCAGGGGACCCCGAATACGGAGACGCGGTACTGGTTGGGCGCGAGCTCCAGGTTGTCGCGGATGTGCACCGCCGGGATAAGGAAGCCGAGGGACTGCGAGAGCTTCTTGCGCACCCCCTTGATGCGGGGCATGAGCTCACCGCCCTGGTCGCGGTCGACCAGCGGCACGAGCCGGTAACCGACCTCCAGGCCCACGGGGTCCACCTGCGCGATGTCCTCCCAGTCGAGCTCCCGCGGCGCTTCCCGGGGAACCTCCGGCTCCCGCTGCTCCGCCTCCCGGGCCTGTTCCAGGACCTCTTCCCGGCGCTTGTGCATCAGCCAGGCCGCGGCCCCCGCCACCGCGGCGAGCAGCAGGAAGGCCACGTTGGGCATCCCCGGGATCAGCCCCATCATCAGCAGCAGCAGGGCGGTGAAGATCAGCACCTTCGGCGGCCCGAAGACCTGCTGCAGGAGCTGCTGGCCCATGTCCTGGGAGCGCGACATGCGGGTCACGATGATGGCCACGGAGGTGGACAAAAGCAGGGCCGGGATCTGGGCCACCAGGCCGTCGCCGACCGTGAGCAGGGCGTAACGCTCGACCGCCGTGCCGAAGGCCATGCCGTGCTGCAGCGTGCCGATGAGCAGGCCGCCGACGATGTTGATGAGCAGGATGATGATCCCTGCTACCGCGTCGCCGCGCACGAACTTGCTGGAACCGTCCATCGCGCCGTAGAAATCAGCCTCCTGGCGGATCTCCTCGCGCCTGGCCCGCGCCTCCTGCTGGTCAATGAGGCCGGCATTGACGTCCGCGTCGATCGCCATCTGCTTGCCCGGCATGGCATCGAGGGTGAACCGCGCGGTGACCTCGGAAACCCGCGTGGCGCCCTTCGTGACCACGACGAAATTGATAATGACCAGGATCGCGAACACCACCAGGCCCACGGCGTAGTTGCCGCCGATCACGAAGTCCCCGAAGGCCTGGATGACCTTGCCCGCGGCATCCGGCCCGATGTGTCCGTTGAGCAGCACCACGCGCGTCGAGGCGATGTTCAGCGCCAGCCGCAGCAGCGTGCCGAGCAGGAGCACCGTGGGAAACACGCCGAACTCCAGCGGCTTGAGGATGTAGATCACGGCGAGGATCACCGCGATCGACAGGGTGATGTTGAAGGTGAACAGGATGTCCAGCACCGGTGCGGGCAGCGGCAGCACCACCATGGCCAGCACGAGCAGCACGAGGAGCGGGCCGCCCACCCCGACGAGGCTGGAGCGCTGGAAGAACGCCGGCAATTTGACACTTTCAAGCAAGAACGGGCACCGTCAGCGGGCTTTCCGCTAGTTCAGCAAGAATTGCGCCAACCAGTCAGGGGCCGTCTTCCTCGCTGTTGCCGACGTCCGGGTTCGGGGGCGGCGGTGGCGGCGCATCGACCGGCCGCGTGCGCACCTGGTGTACCCAGGCCAGGACCTCGGCGACGGCCACGTAGAGCTGCGGCGGGATGGCCTGGCCGAGATCGACGCTGCGGTACAGGGCCCGGGCAAGCGGCGGCGCTTCCAGCAGGGGCACGCCGGCGTCCTCCGCCACCCGGCGGATCGCCAGGGCGACCAGCTCGGACCCCTTCGCCACCACCACCGGCGCCACCATCTTCTGCGCATCGAAACGCAGGGCGACGGCGAAGTGCACCGGGTTGGTAATGACGATATCGGCATCCGGTACCGCCTCCATCATGCGGCGGTTGGCCAGTTCCTGCTGCAGGCTGCGGATACGCCCCTTGACCTCGGGGCGGCCCTCCGTCTGCTTGAGCTCCTCGCGCACTTCCTGGCGGGTCATGCGCAGCTGCTTGTAGTGGGTCACCAGCTGGAAGGGGACGTCCACGGCCGCGATCACGACCAGGGCGGCACTGGTCACCAGCAGCGCCAGGCCGGCCAGCCACACGGCATCGGCGATGGCCGGTACCACAGGCAGCCGGGACAGGGCCAGGAAGCGGTCGGCGATCAGCCAGAGAAAGAACGCGGCGGCAGCGGCGACCACCAGGAACTTGCCCATGGCCTTCAACAGTTCCATCAGGCCCTGGCTGCCGAAGACCCGCTTCAGGCCCTTGAGCGGGTCCATGCGGTCGAGCTTCGGCGCCATCGCCTGCCAGCTGAACACCCAGCCCCCGAGCAGCGCCGGGGCGGCGAGGGCCGCCACCAGGAGCGCGAAGAGGAGCGGCCCCAGGAGCACGAAACTGTCCACGGTGAGGTCCACGAGCCGGCGCAGCATGAAGCCGTCGTCGTAGAGCGAGGCCCGCTCGATCCGGAAGCCACCGGCCAGCAGCGCCCGGAAGCGGTCCGCGAACCAGCCGCCGAACACCAGCAGCGAGCCGGAGCCGACCAGCATCACGAGGGTCATGGTCAGCTCCCGGGATCGCGGTACCTGGCCCTTCTCGCGGCTCTCCTGGAGCCGCTTGGGGGTAGGCTGTTCCGTGCGTTCCTGGTTGTCGTCGCGCTCTTCGGCCATCAGCTCACCAGCAGCAGCAGGCGGTCAGCGGCGAGCATCGCCTGCTCGAGGAGGAACAGCAGCGAGCCCTGCAGCGTGGGCATGGTCGCGAACATGACCAGGAAACCGACCAGCATGGTCAGCGGCAGGCCGATGGCGAACAGGTTGAGCGTCGGCGCCGCCCGGCTGATCACGCCGATGGACAGGTTCACGATGAGGATCGCCGTCGCCGCCGGCAGCGCGATCTTCAGCGCGCCGAGAAAGAGCGCGCTGCCTCGGGAGGCCACCAGCCAGAAGGCGTCCGCGTTCAGGGCGCCGGCACCGATCGGCAGAACCCGGAAGCTGTCGGCGAGGAGCTGGACCAGCATCAGGTGGCCGTCGAAGGACAGGAACAGGAGCATGGCGAGGAGCAGGTGGAGCTGGCTCAGGACCGGCACCTGGACGCCGTTCTGGCTGTCCAGGAAGACGGCGAAGCCGAGACCCATGCTCATGGACACCGTCTGGATGCCGATGACGATGGCATCGAAGACGAGCTGCAGCACGAAGCCCAGGGCGACACCGATCAGCACCTGCTCAAGCGCCAGCACGATACCGGCCAGCGAGAAGGGTTCCACGGCAGGCGCCGCGGGCAGCAGCGGGAACAGCACCAGGGCACTGGCAAAGGCGAGGGCGACGCGGATGCGTGCCGGGATGTAGCGGGCGCCGAAGACCGGCGCGACCATGAACATCCCGGCGATACGGAACAGCGCCCAGGCAAACTGCCCGAGCCACTCGAGCAGCGCGCCCTCGTCCAGCGCGAAGGGGGTCATGGCAGCCCGATCAGCTCCGGTATGCTCTTGATCAGCTCCCGGGAGAAGGACACCAGCAGGTCCAGCATCCAGGAGCCGGTCAGCATCAGGGCGATGGCCAGTACGATCAGCTTGGGAATGAAGCTCAGGGTCATCTCGTTGATCGAGGTCGCCGCCTGGAACATGCCGATGAGCAGGCCGGCCGCGAGCGCGGAGAGGAGCAGCGGGCCGACGAGCAGCGCGATCAGCCAGAGCGCCTGGCGCCCGATCTCCACCACCAGGTCGGGGGACATGTCAGGGCACTCCCGTGTAGAAGCTGGACGCCAGCGTCCCCATGACCAGGCTCCAGCCGTCGATTAGCACGAACAGCATGAGCTTGAAGGGGAGCGAGACGATCATCGGCGACAGCATGATCATGCCCATGGACATGAGCACGCTGGCGACCGCGAGGTCGATGATCACGAAGGGGATGAACATGAGGAAACCGATCTGGAAGGCGGTCTTCAGCTCGCTGGTGAGAAAGGCGGGAATGAGCACCGTGAGCGGAACGTCCTCCGGCGCCGCGAACCCCTCGTCGTAGCCGCCCAGGGAGGCGAACATCGACAGGTCGCTCTCGCGCACCTGGTGGCGCATGAAGCGGTGCAGCGGCGCCGCCCCGCTGGCCAGCGCCTCCTGCAGCGTGACCTCCTCCTCGAGGTAGGGCGCGGCCGCCACCTCGTAGACCTCCCGCGCGACCGGCATCATCACGAACAGGGTAAGGAACAGGGCCAGGCCGATGAGCACCTGGTTCGAGGGCGTGGTGCCCGTGCCCAGGGCCTGGCGCAGGATCGCCAGGACCACGATGATGCGGGTGAAGGAGGTGAACATGAGCAGGATCGACGGCAGCAGCGTGAGCACCGTCATCAGGGCCAGCACCTGCAGCGTCAGGCTCCAGGTCTGGCTGCCATCCTCCGCCGGCGTGACTTTCAGCAGCTCCAGTTCACCTACACCCTGTGCGACAGCGGGCAGGGGCAGCAGGAGCAGGAGCAGAGGGAAAAGCAGCCGGGAAGCCATGGGGTCTCAGCCCTGCCCGCGGCGGGCGGCGTCCAGGCGCGCGCTGAAGGCCTCGCCGGCCGGGGCGCCGTCGCCGTCCAGGCGGGTAATGGACCCCGGCACCACGCCGAGCAGCAGCCGCCTGCCGTCGACCTCCACCAGCAGCAGGCGCTCGCGGGTGCCGAGGGGGAGCTGCGAAATCACCTGGATCGGCCCCGAGCCCGCCGCCCCGAGGCCGCGCAGGCCCGAGACCCGCTTCGCGGCCCAGGCCAGCGCAAAAACCAGCGCGACGACGACCCCGAGGCCCAGGAGCATCCGCCCCAGATTGCCCGCGGAGGCGACGCCGGGCACCTCGGCGGCCAGGGCCGGCAGGGCCAGCCAGGCGAGGGGCAGGAACTGCAGCGGGCGGACCTTCATTGCAGCTTCTTGATCCGTTCCGAGGGGCTGATGACGTCCGTGAGCCGGATACCGAACTTCTCGTTCACCACCACCACCTCGCCGTGGGCGACCAGGGTCCCGTTGACGAACACGTCCAGCGGTTCCCCGGCGACCCGGTCCAGTTCGACCACGGAACCCTGGTTGAGCTGCAGCAGGTTGCGGATACTGATCGCCGTGCGGCCCACCTCCATGGACAGGGTCACCGGCACGTCCACGATCAGGTCCAGGTTGACATCGCCCTCGGCGGGTTCCGCGCCCTTTTCCAGGTTGTCGAACTGGGCCTTCTCCGGCGCTTCGTCCGCGCCGCCGCCTGCCTGGTCTTCGTTGTCAGCTGTCACGTCACTCTCCCGCTCACTGGTTGTTGCCGCGCTTCAGCGGCCTGGCGATGCTGACCGCGTACTTGTTCCTCGACAGGCCCACCTCCCCTTCGAAGCAGGGCACCCCCTCGACGAGGACCGTCGCGTAATCCGGTATGTCCACGGCTATCACGTCGCCGGGTCTCATGCGGACCAGCTCCCGGAGCGGGAGCTTCTTCCGGCACAGCACGACGCTGAGATCCATCGGCGCATCGCGGATCTCCTCGCGCAGCGCGTGCATCCAGCGCTCGTCCTTCTCCATGCGGTCCGAGGCCATGCCCGAATCAAGCGCCTCGCGGATCGGCTCGATCGCCGCGTAGGGGATGGTGAAATGGACCTGGCCCGTCGCGCCCTCGATCTCGACGTCGAAGCGGCTGATCACGACGATCTCCGAGGGGCTGACGATGTTGGCGAACTGGGGGTTGATCTCCATGCTGTGGAAGTTGAAGTCGATGTCCATGACCGGCTTCCAGGCTTCCTTGAGATCGCCGAAGATCAGGCCGCGCAGGCGCTCGATAATGCGCGTTTCCACCGGCGTGAACTCCCGGCCCTCGATACGCGTGTAATAGCTGCCGTCACCGCCGAAATAGCTGTCCACCACCGCGAAGATCAGCCGCGCGTCGAGGACCAGCAGGCTGGTGCCGCGCAGCGGCGGCACGGACATGACGTTGAGGCTCGTGGGCAGCGGCAGCGTGCGCATGTAGTCCTGGAACTTGATCATCTCGACGCCGGCGACGGAGACCTCCGCGGAGCGGCGCAGCATGTTGAAGAGCCCGAGGCGCAGGTAGCGCGCGAAGCGCTCGTTGATCATCTCCAGCGTGGGCAGGCGCCCGCGGACGATGCGGTCCTGGCTGGAGAGGTCGAAGGACTGCACCTCCCCCTCGACGGCGGTGCCCGCGCCACTTTCCACCTCGCCGGAATCGACGCCGTAGAGGAGCGCGTCGATCTCGTCCTGGGAGAGGACGTCTTCCTGGCTCATGAGTCCGGCGCCCCCGGCCTACTGCATCACCAGGGAGGTGAAGTAGAGCTCTTCCACCTCCGTCGGCTCGCCCAGGTCCTCCAGCACCGACTGCACCTCGGCCAGCGCCGCGAGGCGCAGCGCCTCCTTGCCCTCGGCCGCGCTGATGGACTCCGGCGTCTCCGCGGAGAACAGCAGCAGCAGGTTGTTGCGCAGCCGGGGCCGGTGTTCCTTCACCGCGTCGATCACAGCCTGGTCCCGCGCCATGAGCTCGACGGTGAGCTGCAGGAAGCGCCGCGTATCATTGGACAGGTTGACGATGAAGGGGTCCTCCAGGGAGTAGTAGATTGGCGGTTCCTTGGGTTCCTCTTCCTCCTCCTCCACCTCCCCGGCCTCCTCGCCTTCAGCCTGCTGCTGAGCGGCGATGTCCGCCTTGAGGAGGAAGTAAACGCCGGCGCCGACGCCACCGGCACTGATCAGGCTGACCAGCAGGCTGACCAGCAGGAGCTTGCCGAGGCCGGGCGAGCTTTGCTGCGCCCCCCCGGAACCGTCTGCCCCGTCGTTGAAATCGTCGTCGACTGCCATAACCAGGGTTCCTTGAAGCTGTGTATAGGGCCCGATGGACGCTACTGCCTGCACCCGGTCATTGCAATAGGCGTGCCAGCACATCGGCGCCCTGACAGCCAGGAAAGGCCGGGCGATTCCTGGCCGCGGGGCGGCACCGGGGACGAGTGGCGTCGATTTCTTGACTATTCAGCCGGCGCGCTGCAGCCCCGGTGACGGAACGCTGGCGCGCGGTGCGCCGGCGGGGAAAGGCGCCCTCAGGCGTAGAGGTCGAGCAGCCCCGAGCGCGCGGAGACGCCCTGCCGGGGCTCATCGGCCCGCAGCGGGCCGTCGTCCTCCGCGGACTCTGCCGGGGTACCGGCAAAGCGCTCTCCCTCGCCCTCCGCGGCCGGCCCCTCGTGGCCGGAATGCGAAACGGACGCGTCGGTCAGGGTCATGCCGTGCTCGGCCAGGGCGTCGCGCAAGCGCGGCATGACCGCCTCCAGGGCCTCGCGGACCTGCGGCTGCTGCGCGCCCAGGTGCAGCCGGGCTTCACCGCCCTCCAGGTCGAGGCGGATATCCACCCGGCCGAGGTGGGCGGGCTCCAGCTGCAGCCGCGCCTGGTGAACCCCTTCCCGGCTCATCCAGGCCACCTGCTCCAGTGTCTGGGAAGCGGCGGCATTCAGCTCCCGCGGAGGCAGGGGGACGCCCTGGGGAAGGCGGCCGGGGGGTGTCTCGGCAAGCCGCTCGGCGCCACCGGCCTGCAGCAGGGCCGTGAGCGCGCTGCCGCTGCCGCCCTCGGCGGAAGCCGGCTGCCCCGACAGCGCCGCACTGCGCAGCGCCTCGAGGACCGGCGGCGGCATCGCGCCGGCTGCCGGTGACGGCGACGCCGCCCCGGCGGGCGCACCGGCGCCCATCGCCGCGGACGGCAGCGTCTCCGGCAGGGCCCTGGGGCCCTCCTGGAGCAGCGACGCCGCCCCGGGCGCACCGCCTTCGGCAAGGGCCGGGGCGAGGGCCGGGGCACCCGCGGCGCCGGCGCCCGCCGGTGATCGGCCGGGCGCGGGCAGCAGACGATCGAGCGCTTCAGCGGCCGCCGGCAACGGCGCCGGCGCCTGTCCCGGCAGGGCGAAGCTATCGGTGTCGAGGTCGGCGATAAGCGCCAGGAGTCCGGCGCTCACCGCCTCGGGCGCGCCCCAGGCGGATTCCCCCGCCTCACCTGCTGCCGGCATCTGCCAGCCACCGACGGCGGGCGGCTCCGCCGCCGGGAGCAGTGCGCCACCGGCCGCTGGCCGGCCGCCGGGGGGCTGAGCCGCCACGAGGCCGAGCAGCGCGGCAAAGGCCGTTGCCGGCGCGGACGCGCCCGCCGGCGTGCCGGTGCCACCCGGGCTGGCCGGGGCACTGACCTGGGCAGCGACCGGAAGCGCGGCCGGGGACGCTGTCACCCCTGTTTCTCCAGGAAACGGTAGCGAGCCAGTTCATCCAGCTCCCGCTGCTCCACGCGGTCCTGCACCTTGCGCTCGACGGCCACCGTCCGCTCCGCGGCCTGCTCCACCGCGCGCACCTGGCTGCGCGCCTGGTACCAGACGGCCATCTGCTGTTCGAAGGCATCGCGGGCCTGCTCCGCGTGCCGCTCCTGCTGCTCGAGGGCGGCCCGAAGCTGGCTGAGGAAGGCCGTGTAGTTCTGCAGCTTCGCGGAGCTGGTGCCGGCGCGGCGGATCTGGTCGAGTTCCGCGTGGTAGGCGTCGAGATAGGCGCGCAGTTCCTCGAGGCGCTGCTCGGCCCCGTCCATGGCCGAGCGCAGCTCGACCAGCTTGCGCGAGGCGAGGTCGCGATCCCCGGCGAAGTGTTCCGCGACGCGTTTCAGACGATCCGAGCGCTTCATGCCCAAGTTTCAACTCCCGTTGTGTCGGCCTGTGGTCAACGGAGGCCACACGCCTGGCGCGGCCTTCCCGGGTGGGCTCTGCAATTCACGTGCCATTGTCCTCCTCTTCGCCGCCGCGGGCAACGAGACCGTGCAGGGCGCCGAAGCTGGCGTCGAGACTCATCGGCTCCGCGCTGCCCTGGCGGAGGAAATCGATCATCAGCGGCCGCATGGCGATGGCCTCGTCGATGCGCGGGTCCGAGCCCTTGCGGTAGGCGCCGACGGCGATCAGGTCCTGGTTTTGCCGGTAGGCGGCAAAAATCTGCCGGAAGCGCTGCACGGCGGCCTGGTGCTGCCCGGAGGTGATGTCGGGCATCACCCGGCTGATGGAGGCCTCCACGTCGATGGCGGGGTAGATGCCCTCTTCGGCCAGGCTGCGGGAGAGCACGATATGGCCGTCGAGGATCGCGCGGGCCGAATCCGCGACCGGGTCGTTGCTGTCGTCGCCCTCGACCAGCACCGTGTAGAAGGCCGTGATGGAGCCGCCGCCGGCCACGCCGGTACCCGCGCGCTCCACCAGCGCCGGCAGGCTCGCGAAGACCGATGGCGGGTAGCCCTTGGTCGCCGGCGGCTCCCCCACCGCCAGCGCGATCTCCCGCTTGGCCTGGGCGAAGCGGGTGAGCGAATCCATGAGCAGGAGCACTTCCAGGCCCTGGTCGCGGAAGTACTCGGCGATCGCCGTCGCCAGCCAGGCGCCGCGCATGCGCATCAGGGGCGCCTGGTCCGCCGGTGTGGCGACGACCACGGCCCGGCGCAGGCCCTCGGTCCCGAGGATGTTCTCGATGAAGTCGCGGACTTCCCGGCCGCGCTCGCCGATCAGCGCCACCACCACCACGTCGGCGGTGGTGAAGCGGGTCATCATCCCCAGCAGCGTCGACTTGCCGACGCCGGAACCGGCAAACAGGCCGAGGCGCTGGCCGCGACCGACGGTGAGCAGGGAATTGATGGTGCGTACGCCCACGTCCAGCGGTTCGCTGATCGGGTGGCGGTCCAGCGGGTTGATGAGCGGCCCGCGGAGCGGGGCGCGCGATTCCGTCAACAGCGGGCTCTCGGCATCCAGCGGGATGCCGGCCCCGTTGATCACCCGGCCCAGCAGGCTGTCGCCGACCGGCGCATCGAGCGCCATGCCGGCCGGCACGACCCGCGCGCGCGGCGACAGGCCGCGGATTTCCTCGACCGGCATGAGGAACAGGCTCTCCTCCGCGAAGCCCACGACCTCCGCTTCCAGCCGGGGGCCGTCGTCGGGAATAACCCAGCAGCGCTCACCGAGGGCCGCCTCGACGCCCACGGCCTCGAGGGTGAGGCCGACCACCCGCCGCAGCCGCCCGGTGGCCCACAGGGTCGGCCCAGGCACCGCCTTCTCCCGGCACTGGCGCAGGTTCGCCGCCCAGCGCGCGCTGCGGGCGGCATTCACGGCGGCGGCGCCTCCCCGTCGGCGGGCGCATCGGCCTCGCGTTCGCCGCCGAGCACGCGGGACGCCACGGCGCGGATGCGCGCCTCCAGGGAGGCGTCCACGGTGGTGTGCGGCGTGAGCACCTCGCAGCCGCCATGCGCGATGACCGGGTCCTCGACAATTTCCCAGTGGGCGTGGCCGCTGGGCTGGGACAGGGCCTCGCGCACCAGCTGCGCGTCGTCGGGGTTGAGGACCACACGGATATCGCGGCTGCTGGCCGGCAGCTCCGCGAGGGCCTCGCGCACGGCGGCGATGACGTGGGCCGGGTTGGTCGCAAGCTCCCGGCGAAGGATCTGCCGGGCGACCGCCAGGGCGAGGTGGGTGAGTTCCTCCTCCACTTCGTCGTCGATGTCCGCGAGCGGACGGGCCATGGCGTCGAGCAGTTTCTCCAGCCGACCGGCGGCGCGCTCCAGTTCCTCCCGGCCCGCGGCGCGCCCCGCCTCCAGGCCCCGGGCGTAGGCCTCGTCCCAGGCCCGCTTCTGCAGCGCCTCGAGCTCGGCAGCGCTTTGCGGGGGCGGCGCCTCAGCCCGGCGGGGGCCGCCGCTGCGCGCCGGCGCGGCGCCGGCCACGTCCTGCAGCTGCCAGCGCTCCAGGGCCGGCAGGTGCTCGCGCAGCAGGAGGTCAGACATACTCGTCGCCCTTGCCGCCAAGCTCGATCTGGCCCTGGTCGGCGAGGTTGCGCACGGTCACCAGGATCTCCTTCTGGGCGGCTTCCACCTCCGCCACCTTGACCGGGCCCTTGGCCTCGAGGTCTTCCTCGAGCATCTCCGCGGCGCGGCGGGACATGTTTTTCAGCAGCTTCTCCTTGATGGCCTGGTCGGCACCCTTGAGGGCGACAATGAGCTGCTCCGACTGCACCTCCCGGAGGATGGTCTGGATGCTGCGGTCATCGATGTCGATGAGGTTCTCGAAGACGAACATCTCGTCCTGGATGCGCTGGCCGAGGCTCTCATCCGTCTCCTTGACCGAGTCCAGCACGCCCTGCTCGGTCACGCCGTCGACGAGGTTCAGGATTTCCGCCGCCGTACGCACGCCGCCCACGCTCGAGGACTTCACGTTCTCGCTGCCCGAGGACTGGCGCTGGATGACGTCGTCCAGCTCGCTCAGGGCCGACGGCGGAATCCCGTCCAGGGTGGCGATGCGCATGATCACGTCGGGACGCGCGCGCTCGGGAAGAAAGCCGAGGACCTCCGCGGCCTGGTCGCTGTCGAGGTAGGACAGCACAATGGCGATGATCTGCGGGTGCTCCTGGCGGATCATCTCCGCCACGCTGCGTGGATCCATCCACTTGAGGGACTCGAGGCCCTTGCTGTCCCGCCCGAGGAGGATCCGGTCGATCATGTTCGAGGCCTTGTCGCCGAGGGCCTCCTGCATGACCTTGCGCACGTAGTCATCCGCGTCCACGCCGAGGGAGGTCTTTTCGTCCACGGTGGCGATGAACTCGTCGAGCACCCGCGACACCTGCTCGCGCTTGACACCGGTGAGCGAGGCCATGGAATTGCCGACCTTCTGAACCTCCCGGGCGCCCATGTGCTTGAGCACCGCAGAGGCCTCCTGCTCACCGAGCGACATGAGCAGGATGGCCGCCCGGTCCACCCCGGACAGCTTCTCCCCCGCGCCTTCCGTTTCCTCGCTCACTGTCCTTCGCCCTCGTTGACCCAGTCATTGACGACCTGGGCGACCCGCTTCGGGTCCTGCCTGACGATGTCCCTGGCGTTCGACACGCGCTGCTCAAACTCCTGCGCCGGGCCGCGCGCCGCTTGCGCCGGGCCGCCACCGCCCGCACCGGGCGGCGCCGCATCCGCGCCGCCCGGTGCGGCGGCGGGCAGGCCCTCGTAGGCCGGCGGCAGCATCTGTGTGCGCGGCGCCGGGACCGTGAGCAGCTGGCGCAGCGTCGGCCGGACGATCATCAACAGCAGTATTATAAGCACCACGAGGGCGGCGAGCACTCGCAGCGCGCCGAGCAGGTCGAAGCGGTCCAGGAATGACGGCTCGGGGATGTCCCGGTCGTCGAGGTCTTCCCGGGCCAGGAAGTTCGTGCCCACCACGCTCACGGCGTCGCCGCGGGCCTCCTCGAAGCCGACCGCCTTGCGCACCAGCTCCGTGAAGCGCTCCAGTTCCTCGGCCGTGTAGGGCACCGGCTCCACCTCGCCGTCCTCGTTGGCCAGGGTGCGCTGGTTGAGCACCACCGCGACATTGAGCCGCCGGATGGCACCCACCGGGGCCTGCACGTAGCGGACCGTGCGGCTGATCTCGTAGTTGCGCAGGGCTTTGGTGGCCAGCGGCTCCGGCTCCGGCTCCGCGGGCGCTTCGCCGCCCGGCGCGGGCGCCGCGGGCGCCGCGGGCTCGGCGGCAGGCGGTTCGTTGGAGAGCGCGCCGGGCACGCCGAGGCCGTCGCCCAGGCCGGTAGCGGGCTGTTCGCTGAGCTGCTCGCTGCGCACGACCTGGCTTTCCGGGTCGTAGAGTTCCTGGGTCTCTTCGCGGATTTCCGGGTTCAGGCTGACCGCCACCTGGGCCTGGACGTTGTCGGGGCCGACGATCGGTGCCAGCAGCTCCTCCACCCGGCGGGTGAGGCGCTGCTCGATACGCTCGGCCTGCTCGTCGATGCTGTTCGCGCCGTTCGCTTCCTCGGCTTCCGGATCCCGGGTCAGGAGGCTGCCGTTCTGGTCCACCACCGTGACCTGGCCGCGCTCCATGTCGGGCACGGACGAGGCAATCAGGTTGACGATGCTCTCCACCTGGCCCGGCTCGAGACGGCGCCCTGGGTAGAGATTGACCAGAACCGACGCCCCGGCAGGCGAGCGGTCACGAACGAAGACCGTCTGCCGCGGCACCGCCAGGTGCACCCGCGCCCCCGCCACGGCGCTGATGCTGGCGATGGTCCGCTGCAGTTCCACTTCCAGGGCCCGCTTGAAGCGCGCATTCTCCACGAACTGGCTGTCGGAGATGCCGTTACTCTCGTTGAGCATCTCGAAACCCACGCCGCCACTGTTCGGCAGGTCCTGGGACGCCAGCTGGAGCCGCGCCGCATGAACCTGGTCGGCGGGGACGAGGACGGCGCCGCCGCCGGGCTCGTAGCGGTTGGGCACCCCCGAGGATTCCAGCACCTGGACAATCTCGAGGGCGTCGCGATCGGTCAGGTTGCTGAACAGTACCCGGTAGCTGTCCTCCCGGGACCAGAGCACGACCCACACGCCGACGGCCACGGCGGCCGCAAGGCCGAGCAGCAGCAACAGCTGGCGCAGGCCAGGCACCTGGTCCAGGAGGCTCTGGCGGGGACCCGCCGTCGTCAATTCCTGCGCCGCCATCGCCTCAGCCCCTCCCGCTCACGGTCATCATATCGGCATGTTCTGGATTTCGCGGTACGCGTCTACCAGGCGGTTGCGCACCTGTACCAGGGCCTCGAAGGACACCCGGGCCTTCTGCCCGGCGATCATGACGCTGGCGAGGTCGGCATCGGGGTCGCCGCGCTCGAAGGCCGCCTTGAGTTCGGCGGAGGCCTGCTGGCTCGCGTTCACCTGCTCGATGGAGTGGCTGAGGAGGCTGGCGAACTGCCCCTCGTCCGCGGGCGCCGTCTCCCGGGCGCCGGCCGCCGCCTCCGCCTTGAGTTGGCGCATCTGCGTCAGCACCTGCTGAATGGCCATGTCCTTCATGCTTGTACTCCTCTGGAATCACCCGACCGCCGGCGCGTCAGCGCTCGGCGGCGGCACGGGCCACGCCCTGGTCACCGGGAATCGGCACGCCGCTCTTGCGCAGGCGCGACAGCTTGTAGCGCAGCGTGCGCGGACTGATCCCCAGGCGCTCGGCGGCGCGGCCGCGGTGGCCCGCCTCCTGCTCCAGGACAGCGATGATCTCGTCGGACTCCCGGTCCTCGAGGGCCGCCTGCAGGGTCGCGCCGCGGCCGGGCGCCGGCGGGGCCGCGGGCACCTCCGCGGCCTGTTCGAAGTAGAGGTCCTCCGCCTGCAGCTCGTCGTCGCCCGCCGCCAGCACCAGCGCGCGCTGGATGACGTTCTCCAGCTCGCGCACGTTCCCGGGCCAGTGATAGGCCTCGAGCCGGCGCAGCGCCGGCGCGGCGAGCGCGGGAGGACGGCCGCGGGCGTGGCGGGCCAGGGCACGCCGCGCCAGGGGCTCGATGTCGCCGGGCCGCGCCCGCAGCGGCGGCAGGTGCAGCGGAAAGACGTTGAGCCGGTAGTAAAGGTCCTCGCGGAAACGGCCCGCCGCGACCTCGGCGCCCAGGTCGCGGTTGGTGGTCGCCACCACGCGCACATCCAGCACCGTGGCCCGGTTGCTGCCGAGGCGCTCGACCTCGCGCTCCTGCAGGACGCGCAGCAGTTTCGCCTGCAGCGCCAGGTCCATCTCGGAGATCTCGTCCAGCAGCAGCGTTCCCCCGTGGGCGCACTCGAACTTCCCGGCCCGGGCGCGGGCCGCCCCGGTGAAGGCGCCCTTCTCGTGGCCGAAGAGTTCCGCTTCCAGCATCTGCTCGGGGATCGCGGCGCAGTTGACGGCGACGAAGGGCCCCCCGGCGCGCTCGGAATGGCCGTGGATGAAGCGTGCGAACACCTCCTTGCCGCTGCCGCTGGGGCCGGACAAGAGCACGCTGATATCCGCCGCCGCGACCTTGCGCGCGAGGCCGACCAGCTCCAGCGACTGCGGGTCCTCCGCCACGAGGTCGACAGAGCCCGCGGCAAGCTCGCGGAAACGCCCCACCAGCTCACGCAGCGCCCGGGCCTCTACCGGCTTGACCAGGTAGTCCATGGCGCCCTGGCGGATCGCCTCCACGGCCTGCGGTACGCTGCCGAAAGCGGTCATCAGCGCCACCGGCGTCTCCCGGTGTCGCTCGCGCACGCGGGCAAGCAGCTCGAGGCCGCCCATGGGCGCCATCTGGATGTCCGAGAGCACCAGGCCAAAGGGTTCCTCGTCGAGGGCGCGCAGCGCCTCGCGCCCGTCGCTGACGGCCCGTACCGGCTGTCCACCCAGGAGCAGGGTGTCCTTCAGCGCCTCGCGGAGATCGTCGTCGTCTTCCACCAGCAGTACGCGAAAGTCACTCACGGCGCGCCCTCCGCCAGGGCCAGGGGGGCGACCGCGTCGCCGCGGCCCGGCGCCAGGGGCAGCGCCAGGACGAAGCGCGCACCACCGCCCGGCCGCGCAACCAGGCGCAGCGTTCCCCCGTGCGCCTCGGCCACGGAGCGGGCCAGGGGCAGCCCCAGGCCGGTACCCCCGCTGCGGTCGGAGAAAAAGGGTTCGAAGATCCGCTCCCGGAGCTCGTCGCTGACCCCGGGGCCGTCATCGTCCACGAGGATCTCGACACAGCCGCCCGCGGCCCTGCGCGCGGACAGCTCGACCAGGGTGCCGGGGCCGCCGACCTGCCAGGCGTTCTCCACGAGATTGCAGAGGGCACCGGCCAGCGCCTGGCGGTCACCGCACAGCGAGCCGTCGAAGCCGCCATCGCCGCCGATGCGCAGCGCACCGCCCTCGCGAACCCCGGCGTCGAGGGTCTGCCGGACGTCGTCGAAGAGTGCGGCCAGGGACAGGTCGCGGGGCCGGCGTCGGCTGCCGCGGACAAAGCCGAGCATGTCGCGGGTCAACCGGTCGAGATCCCGCAGGCGCGCCAGCAGCTTGGCGCCAAAAGCCTGACGCTGGCCGGGCTCCAGTTCCGCCTCAGTCAAATGATTGGCGTACAGCAGGGCGGTGGACAGCGGCGTGCGCAGCTGGTGCGCCACCCGGGCGGCCATCTCGCCCATGGTGGCGAGGCGGCGGTTCTGCTCCAGGGCGGCCTGCAGCTGCCGCTGCTCGGTGACATCCGTGAGCAGGATGATCGTCTCCCGGCGGCCCGGGAGGTAGCGCCGCGACGTGGTCAGCTGGCTGCCGTCCTCGGCCTCCAGCTCCCGGCCACCATCCACCGGGCGCAGCCGGCCCGCGGCCAGCAGTTCCGGCCAGGTCCGTCCCGTGAGCTCGAGGCCGAACCAGCTGCGGGCCACGGCGTTGCCGGCCGTAACGCGACCCGCGCTGTCATGGACGACGACGCCGCCCGGCAGGGAATCCAGCAGTGCCGAGAGCCGGTCCGCGAGGTGCTGTTTCTCCTCCCGCTGGCGCTCTTTCTCCTGCCGGGAACGGGCGAGCTCCGCCTCGAGGCCTGCGACCCGGTCCGCCAGCCCGAAATAGGCGGAGGACAGCTCCTCCGAGAGCCGGTTGAAGGCGCGGTAGGGGTTCTCGGGCGACTCGTGCCTGTCGTCCATCGGACCGGTTTCTCCTGCTGCCACAGTGCGTGCAAGCAGGGGACTGCAATAAGCGTACCAAGCTACGCCGGCGGCGATGGGCGGCTCAGGCCGGGTCCAGCTCGATACCGTACTTCTTGATCTTCTCGACCAGCGTCGTGCGGCGCAGGCCGAGCAGCGCGGCGCTGTGCGCGACCACCCCCCCGGAGCGCTCGAGGGCCTGCCGGATGAGGGACACCTCCACATCGGCGAGGTACTGCTTCAGGTCCACCCCCTCGGCCGGCAGCGCCGCATCGGCGCCAGCGGCTGCCGGCGCCGCTTCCGCACTGCCGGCCACCGCCTCGACACTGCCCAGGGCGCAGCCCGCGCGGTAGCGCTCCGGCAGGTCCTGCAGCTGCACCTGGCGCCCGGGCTGCATGATACCCATGCGCTCCACCAGGTTGGCGAGTTCACGGACGTTGCCCGGCCAGTCGTAGCCCTGCAGGGCGGCCAGGGCGGGCGGGGTGAACTCGACCGGCTCGGGCAGCAATGACTGGAAATGGCGGACCAGCAGCGGCACATCCTCCTGCCGCTCACGCAGCGCGGGCATGTGGATCGGGAACACGTTGAGGCGGTAGTAGAGATCTTCGCGGAACAGGCCCTCGCCGATCCGCTCCTCGATATCCCGGTGGGTCGCGGCGATGACCCGGACATCGGCCGTGAGCGTCTGGCTGCCGCCGACCCGCTCGAAGCTGCGCTCCTGCAACACCCGCAGCAGCTTGACCTGCATCGCCAGCGGCATGTCGCCGATCTCGTCGAGGAAGAGCGTGCCGCCATCGGCGAGCTCGAAGCGCCCGCGGCGGCGAGTCAGCGCGCCGGTGAAGGCGCCCTTTTCATGGCCGAAGAGCTCACTCTCGAGCAGCTCATCGGGGATGGCGCCGCAGTTCACGGGCACGAAGGGCTTGCCGGCACGCGCGGACAGCTCGTGAATCCCCTGGGCGACCAGTTCCTTGCCGCTGCCGGACTGGCCGAGGATCAGCACGGAGGCGCTGTCGGAAGCGGCGACGCGGTCCATGAGGGAGCGGACGCCGGCCATCGCGCCGGAATCGCCGATCAGGCGGACGGGAGCGGAAGGCCTGTTGCTTTCCTGGACGGACTCGCGCTGTGCCGACACGTTCGGACCACCCCCTCGCGGGACCTTTCAAACCTCAGGCCGCGGGGCGGTCCTGCTCGCATGGCTCCGCCGCCGACGGGCAGAAGCCGCTGGAATAGTTTCCAGTACCGGCATTATAAAGAGATGTGCGCGGCTTTTAAAAGCCCCTGCAAAAATCAGGGCTTTTTGCCGGCCGCCGCGCGTCCCGCCGGCACGGTTCAGCCGCCGTGACCCTCGGCCACGGCGGCATAGGCCCGCGCACCGCGCAGGGAGCGGCGGGACGAGCCGAGCTCGCGTTCCATGCTGCCGCGCAGTTCCGACAGCGCCGCCATCAGGGCGCGATCCTCGCGCAGGATCCCCTGCAGCCAGCGGGCAAGCGCCTCACCGTCGATGGCCTGCGCCGGGTCGTCGAGCAGCTCCCGCAGCTGCCGGTGCCGCTCCGCGGCCAGGCGGACCGCCGCCTCGAGATCCGCTTCCTCGACCTGTTCCAGGATCATGCGGCCGAGAAGGACAATCTCGTCCATGCGGCTGCGGGTGCTGCTACTCATGCAGATTCCGGCGGCCGCGGCGGGTTGCCGCCGTTGCCCGCGGGGGCGTCGACCTCCGCGCCGATCGCCCGCCAGGCCTCGGCGAGCCCCGCGAGCAGCTCGTGGACCTCCGCCATGATCGCCGGGTCCGAGCGCAGGTTGGCCTCGGTCAGCCGGCGCATCATGTAGTCGTAGAGGTCGGCCAGGTTGGCCGCGATGGAGCCGTCGCCGGCCTCCCGGTCGAGGCTGTCCTGGAGGTTGTCGAGGATGAGGATGACCCGGCCGATGCACTCGCCCTTGGCGGCGACCTCGCCGCGCTCGGCGTGGCCCATGGCGCGGGCGAGCCGCTCCAGGGCGCTGTCGAAGAGCATGCTGATCAGCTGGTGCGGGCTGGCGTACTCGGCGCCCGCGGCCTTGCTGCTACGGTAGGCGTTCACCATGTCATTCATGCGGGACGATCCTTTGACTGGGGTATCACTTGCGGCCGGGGGCCATCAGTTGTTGCCACCGGCGGGACCGGGCAGGTTGGACAGCTGCTGCTGCAGGAAGTCGCCGGTCTGGGAAAGCTGCGCCACCAGCCCGTCGAGGGCCGCGAACTGCGACACGAAGCGCGCCTCGACGCGCTCGATGCGGCGGTCCAGGGCCTCGCGCTGCTCACCGATGCCGTCCAGGCGCGAGCGCAGGCCCTCCTCGCGGTTCGCCACCAGGCTGTTGGAGGCGAGGACGTCGCCGAGGTAGGCGCCCAGTGCCGTGGCGATCCCGTCCTCGCCGGCCAGCACCGTATCCAGTACCTCCGGCCGCTCGTCCAGCGCCCGGCTGAGCTGGGCCTCGTCGAGCTCCAGGAGACCGGCCTCATTGGTGGTGATGCCAAGCCCCGGCAGGTTGCCGAAGGGGTCCGCCGCGGCGCCGACCTGCGAGCCGGTGATCTGCCGGATACGGTCCTCGATGCCGCGCAGCGTGGCATCGCCGAGGAGCACGCCGGCCTCGCCGGTATCGGCGTTGTAGGAGGCCACCCGGTTGGTGGCCGAGGTGAAGCCGTTCAGCCGGTCGACAAGACCGCTGACCTTGTCGATCATGGCCGAGCGGTCCTCGGCGATGGTCACGGTCTCGACGTTCCCCGGGTCGGCCTCGACCAGGTCCAGGGTCAGGCCCTCGATGACCCCGTCCACGCGGTTGCTGGCGCTGGAGAAGCTGAAGCTGTCCACCTTGACCACCGCATCGGCGGCGGCCGTGAGCTCGGTCAGCGTGGTCAGTGCCGCGAGGCCACCGTCACCGCCGGCGGCGGCGACGGACACCGTATTCGCGGCGCCGGTGTCGCGGGCCGTCAATACCAGGCGGCTGCCGGCGTCCTCGTTAAGGATGGTGGCACTGACGCCGGTGTTGTCCGGTGAGCGGTTGATGGCGTCGCGGATGTCCGCCAGGCTGCCGGCGCCGTCCGCGAGCGTGACACTGAAGCTGTCCCCGCCCACGCCGAGGGTCAGGGTGCCCGTGCCGACCTGGCTGCCGGCCGCGGCGAAGGGATCGGTCGCCACCTTGTTGGCGGTGGCCAGGGACACCACCTCGACGCTGTAGCTGCCCGGGGCGACACCGGCGGCGGCGCTCGCGGTGAACCGCTCCGGGTTGCTGCTGGTCGCCGTGCGCACCCCGAGCCCGGCGTCGCCGGCCAGCCCCTGGCTGGCGTCGCGCAGGGCCGAGAGCGCGCCCTTGATGCTGCCGAGGGCGGACAGCTCCGCCTGGAACCGCGCCTCGTTGCGCGCCAGCCGCGTTTCCACCGGCTGCCGCTCGGCGGCGACCAGCCGCTGGACCAGCCCGTCGAGGTCCAGCCCCGAGCCGGCGCCCAGTGATCTTATCTCTGCCATGAGGCCGGTGCCTCCCCTGTGCGTTGCCTGCGACTGTTCATGCCCGTTGTCTCACCGTTGAGCCGGGGGCGCAACGGCAACGCGCCGGCGCCCGCTCTCGACGGAGACCCGGCAAAAAACACTGCAAAGCCTGTGCCAGGCATCAGGCGAGCTGCGAGACGAGAACGCCGGCGCCGTCGCCGAGCTTGTCGGCCAGCGCCAGGGCCTCTTCCGGCGGGATCGTGCGCAGCACGTCGCCGGTCTCCGCCTGGCGCACCAGGATCACCACCCGGTCGCCCTCACCGTCGACGCGGAATTCCAGCTCGCGGGCGTTCTCCCGCACGAAGTCGTTCAGGCGCTGGCTGAGTTCCTCCAGCATCTCGCGCATGTCCGCGCCGACGTCTGTGCCGCCCTCCGCGGGCTGTGCCGGTGCCGCCGGCGGCACCGCGGGCTGTGCCGGCGCGGGGCCCTGCATGCTGGCGGCGCCGTCCGCGGGCGCGGCGTCGGCCGCGCCGGTGGCGCGTGCCGGTGCCGGGCGGAGCATCCCCTGGCCTGCCGTAATGCTGTTATCGATCACGCAAGAACCTCCCGTTCCCACGCAAGCGGGGGCCTGACGCGTACGCCAGGCCCCCGCCCACTCCCGCTGTTGTCATCCCTGCCGTTAGTTGAGCAGGGCCAGCACGTTCTGCGGCTGGGCATTGGCCTGGGACAGCACCGAGATACCCGCCTGCTGCAGGATCTGCGCGCGTGTCAGCGCCGCCGTCTCTGCCGCGAAGTCCGCGTCCTGGATCCGGCTGCGCGATGCACTCAGATTCTCCTGGGTGCCGCTCAGGTTGGCGATCGTGGACTCGAAGCGGTTCTGGATGGCACCGAAGGTGCTGCGCAGGTCGCTGGCAGAGGTGAGCGCTGCGTCGATGCGCTGGATCGCGTCGTTGGCGCCGGCCGCGGTGAGCACGTCCACGTCATTGAGGCTGCCCGAGGTGGCGAAGTCGGTGCCGGTAAACACCGTGGTCGCCTCGGCGCCGCCCACCGTGATGGCCTCGCCGGAGGTGATGCTGAGGACATTCGTGTCCTCGTCCAGGGAGGCCGTGCCGTTGCTGCCCAGGGCGGTGTTCACGGCATCGACGAGGGACTGCTGCGTCGAGTAGGTACCGGCGGCAACCGAAACCGCGTCGTTGTCACCGAACTGGATCGTCAACTCATCGGCGGCCAGCGTCAGGCTAGTGGCCGTCACGGCCTCGGAGCCATCGGTGGTCGTGATCGACTCGGAATCGGACGCGTTCTGCACCGCGGTAATGTTGGCAAAGCCCGCGGCGGCGTCAAAGCCGTCATCAGCGGAGACGCTCTGGGTCACGTCGAAGTTGACGCCGTCGGCCCGCGAGAAGGACAGCGTGCCATTGGTGATCGCGTCGGCCAGGGATGCCTCGCCGCCGAAATCGATGGTAAAGCCGCTCTGGGTATCACCATCGTTGGCGGTGCCGCCGAAGGCCGTGTCGATGGCGCCAGCAACCGCTGCGGCATCGAGAGGATCCGTATCGGCGATCGACGCCGTCGCCGTCAGCGTGTTCGTACCGTCATCAAGGGTGAGGACGAAATCAGTAGCAGCGCCGCCGCCTACCACTTCATTCGCGCCGGTAAAGGCACCAAGGGCGCCCGAGGTCGCCGGTACCGCGTCGGAGGCTTCGACGATGACCGTGCTCAGATCGACCGAGGTCGCCGTCGCCGTGGCACCGACGTCGGCGGTGCGCACGCTGGTCTGCAGGTTCAGGTCGATGGTCTCGCCGACGTTGGCGCCGACCTGGAACAGGGCGCTGCCGAAGCTGCCGTCGAGGACGTTGCGGCCGTTAAAGGAGGTCTGGCTGCCGATCCGGTCGATCTCCTGCAGGCGCTGCTGCACTTCCTGGTCCAGGGTGGCGCGGTCCGTGTCGGAGTTGGTGGCGTTGACCGACTGCACGGCCAGCTCGCGGATCCGCTGCAGGTTGGAGGACAGCTCGCCCAGGGCGCCCTCGGCGGTCTGCGCCAGGGAGATGCCGTCGTTGGCGTTGCGGATGGCCTGGTTGAGGCCGCGGATCTGCGTGGTGAAGCGCTCGGAGATGGCGAGGCCCGCCGCGTCGTCCTTGGCGCTGTTGATGCGCAGGCCGGAGGAGAGGCGCTCGAGAGAGGTAGCCAGGGCACCGCCGGACTGGTTGAGGTTGCGCTGAGCGGTCAGCGACAGAATATTCGAGTTGATCACCTGTGCCATGTTGGATTCCTCCTCAGGAATGTCCCTTTCTGTTTGCACTGACCTGATGGCCGGTCCCGCTGGCGCCCGTCATCGCGGGCTTGCCGGAAGAACCTGTTTCACTGGTCTTCACAGGGGTTAGCGGAAGGGGCGGCAAAAACTTTAGGAAAAACTTTGCCGGGTTTGCCGGGGCGGCAAAAGTGTGCGCCAGCTCACGCTACAGCCCGCTCGCTGGCGTTGAACCCGGTAAAGTCGCAAGGACTGCGCCGGCAGCGGCCCGGCAAACCGGGGGGGATCGCGCAATGCCGGGGCGGGGGGGGGGGGGGGGGGGGGGGGGGTGTGCTCTCTTCCCGCAAGGTGGGGGGAGATAGGGGTGACTCTTCC